>SLFX01000073.1 GCA_007124045.1 Candidatus Delongbacteria bacterium
AGGACCTTGAAATATAATTGTCTGTATTCCTTTCATGTCAGCTGAAGCGGAATCAAGATATCCTCCAAACCAGAGGCCTGAGCTCCACATATATTCAATTCCTGAACCGGCAGGACTCTCAAGATTCAAAGAAGGCTTATTCGTGCATTCATCAAAGAATCCTGAAAAAGATGCTCCGTGATAACTGGGGCGATATTTTGAAGTGCCGCCGACATTTGTTATGTTCATTTTAATGTTGCCTGCCCTGTGTGTACGATTCTCTACAAGTTCATCCAGAAAGAGCTTTGCTCCTGATTCTGTTTTTATATGATCTGAGAATAGACTATCATCTGACGGTTCATGGTATATGAAAGGTCTTGATAAAAGTGAAGATGCCGCTATTATAATCAGTATTGCCAATATGTTTTTTTGTCCCGTTTTCTGTCTCATTTCAAAACAATATCCTTCTATTCCGTAAAGTTAGAAGTTGTGAAATATCCGTCCTCCATTCTTACTTCGTCAGAAGCGCTCCCTCCTCTGTATATAAATCCTCTGAACTTCGCCTCAATAACTGTACCCGGAACCATCCTGATGATCTCGATGTATGTGGAAGATGCCATTTCGGCAGTATGATCTATATAGTACAGTCCTGCATTTGATGAATCGAACGATATCATGTTTGAAGGATGATCGGAAATGTATATCCTCGAATCTTCCATATACTCATCCCATACGAACTTGACTGTAAAGAGCTCGTTCTTTCTTGTGGTCGCATAAAACTCTACCAGCCTCGTTTGGTATGAGTAACTGCACTCCGCCATGGATCTTGCATCAAACTCCACATCCCCTATCGTAACGATAAGACCGTTGGTCACAGGTTCCGGCGTAAGTTCGTCCTCGCAGCCGGTGAATATAATTACTGATGTAAGTATAAGTATCAGATTCATCGCTTTTTTCATTCAGTCCTCCTGTTTTTTCCCTGCGAAAACCATTCTATCATGGATTTGAACATATCTTTGACATATCCGCTCGAGTTGTCCATAAAATATAGCGGCATTCCAAAAAAAGCAGTCCGGTAATGATACTGATCCGAAATGTATCTTGTAGCCACTGCTCCGTGTCTGCGCAGAACTGAAGAATGCACTTCACCTGTAACATAGTTGGTATTCTTCAAATAGTGCCTTAATGTATCTGTCCCGTTTATATTTAAAGCATAATCTCCCTCACGGGGAAGATCGTAGATGGATCTGTAAATATATACCACCTCACCTTTTTCAACTTCTATTGTAGGAATTCCGGTAAAAACAGTTCCGTTATCTTTTAGAGACAACCGCCTGATCCTTTCTCCCTGCACCAGGTCAAACCATGCTTTATTTACCTTTACGCTGTCTATCCTGAGGGGTCTGATCATATGGTCGCTTATGTGTGGTGCAATATCAACTCCTATAAAATCATAGTTATCTGTCAGAAAATGATCATTGCAGGGCTGATTCGGGCTGTTTTCCGTAAAGTATGTCTTCGATTCGGGGAATGTCATTGAGTATATACCGAAATATTCTCTTAAAAACCTTTCTGAAGATGGATTCAGTGACTGTCCCATTACTGTCAGTCCATCAAATATATACCTGTACGGAAAACTGTATCTGTTTATAGGAAGCTGATCCGGAGACGAATAATCTCTGCCGTAAAGCACCGAGGGACCTATGATGAACATGCTGCCGCCGGTCTGAAGGTATTCTGCAAAGAATTTATTATGCGTGTTAAAATCAACTCCCCGTTTATTGCTCCTGTCATCCGATACGATTATCACCAGTTCATAATTGCACAACTCCCTGAGACCCAAAAAAATCTGATCTTCACCTTCCAATGCAGTATACCTTCTTATGGTATATTCTTTTGAAGGAACCGTACCCGTTCCGGCAGTATCAAGACCTGCGTATTCAAGAAGTGAAATATAAAACGATCGTGCCGCGTCCGCATCGGGATTGCCCATTATAAGATTGCTGGTCGGCGGGAAAAACACAGGATCGGTATCGTCAATAAAAAGAATGCCCTTATTAAATGCAGGGGCGAATACTTCAAAATTAATAGTTGAAGGAAATTCCGATTCTTCGTACGCATCATCCCGCACCCTGACTATGAATCTGAACCTGTGACTGCCGTTTATAAACTGGTCATATAATACCTTTGAGAACCGGACTGATGCGTTATCGGTACTCCAGTTACTTTCCATGATAAGAGGCATATCTTCAGATTCCCCTTCCGGCATCTCTGTCCTGTCTCTAAGCTCCCACTTGAATTCAAGAACGGCATCCAATCCGTCGGGATCCTCACCCATCCATCTGAAATCGAACGCCTTCCAGTTCTGGTTTTCTTCTTCAAGAACAATTTGAGCAGAATCAGGGCCGAGAGTCATCCAGTATTTATCATAACCGTTCAGACCGAGCTTCTGAGAATATACCATCGGGAATTTTGGCGGTCTGTTGGTCCGCCTGAATATCTTTGAATCGATCCTGCTTTGACCGCCTCTTTCGTCCACCCCGAAAACGAAAAATTTTGACCAGACAGCTCTGAAATCTGACTCGAGGTGAGTAACCACCCATGTACTGTCCGCAGCAATAAAAACCGAATCGACATAAGAATAAACTGTGTCTGTCATATAAACAAGATCACTGTTGTACGGTCCGAAAGGCATTGCGATCATGGCATAATTTCTGTCCGTAACTGTCCAGTACCTGACTCCATACTGATTATGGGCGGATAAAGGAAGTGACGCAAGCACATTATCCGAAGTAAGAGAAGTGTCGGTAGTCACAGTATAGTAATATCTGAGCCTTGATCCGTCAATATCGTTCCCGAACCATTCAACCCTTGTTCTGCCGCTGACTGTTATATCAGTAAGGTTATCATCTGAATTAACGGCGATACGAACATACGGTCTTATATTCTCAGGATCTGTTCCGGCATAATCCGTTTCGCATGATATGAACAGAATGCCCAAAGCGATTATAAGTGTCGAATATATTAAGGTCTTCATAACCGTTCTCCCGATTTATTATTACCAGTGGTAACTTAAGCCTAATCTGTAATGCCTTCTCTCTCTGATATTAGAAGGGTCCTTCCATATCTCTACAAAATCTTCATTATAATCTCTTTCGTAATATCCGCTGCTTCTCCTGTCCCATTTTCCCGAATCCGGATATACTTTCAACACATTTATTCTGTCGAAAACATTATATACATTGAACTCGAATCTCAGCCTGCCCGGATCTATATTTTCAGATCTAAATCGAAATGTTTTGGAAAATTTCATGTCAGTATTAAAAGAATATGGAAGCCTTCTTGAATTTGTCACTATGTCGGAAGATACTACATTTCCGCCAAAATAATCCGCTGTTGGAGTAAACGGCTTGCCGCTGCCAAAATCAGAGTTCAAGCTGAGAGTCCAGTCATCGGCAAAAGGAACTCCGAACAGGTTTTCTCCGGGTCCGAATACGAAAGAGAAATAACCGTTAAGAGCATGTCTCTCATCCCAGTCGAGTGGAAATTCTCTGACTTGATAAAAACCCTCCTCAAGGTTCGATGTCTGTGATGACGATTTTCCGTAAGCATAAGAAAAAGTGTAGGATAAACCCCACAGATAATTTCTTTTCAATCCTCTGTCAACAGATATCTCTATACCTCTTGTTTTACCGTAATCCGAATTGCTCCATATAGTCTTTCTGGTCACGCCATAATCGTATGTTTGAGTGTTTATCATGTCGTAAATATCTTTAAAATATCCGGTAATATCTATCAGAAAGTTCCCTGCTTCTGTCACTACCCCAAGCTCGTATTGAACATTCCTTTCGAACCCCAGATCCATGTTCCCGAATATAAGATCAGCTTCCGCTCCTGTTCCTATCTTCGTATCGGGATCAAACAGCAGAGTGTAGTTGGGAAACTGATATAGATGACCGTACGAGAAAAAAAGTTTGGAACTTTCTGAAATTGCATGCGAAATACCCAGCCTCGGAGCTATGACCGCGTTGTATTTCGAAGGATCATTCTCATAACCGAACCTTTCAGGATAGTCCGCCTCAGATCTTTCTCTGTAATAATCCAGTGCGGAATCATCGAGTATCCTCATATCGAGCCTGACACCTGCATTAACTGTCAGATCCTCAAACTCCATTTTGTCCTGAATGAAAGCTGCAAGTTCCATAGGTTTGTAGTGATACTGACTCTTGCCGCTGCCTCTTTGAGGATACGGGTCGTTTTGAAGATATCCGTGCAAATATGAATCCCAGAAAAAATAAGGATCATGCATTCTGTAGTAATCCAGATCATTGTAGGTAAACTCGACACCCGCCTTTATCAGATGATATCTTGACATCTGATTTGTGTATGTTCCTCTAAGCTTAATGACTTTGTTGTCAAAAAGATCGTACCTCATTCCTTCGGTATATCTGCCCGGTATTACGAAGCCGTCATCAAGATCGCGCCGTCCGTTATTGTTGAAATCAACAAAATCCTCTCCCTCATCAAAAATACCGTTCGGATAATCGAAATAACCGTTTCTGTTGTTGTCAGACCATGTGGAAAAGCCCGGGATAAATGGCATATAAGACCAGTTTGGCGGGTTATTGTGTATTTCCAGCGGAGCTTTATAAACCA
>SLFX01000142.1 GCA_007124045.1 Candidatus Delongbacteria bacterium
CGCATTCCTGTTTATATCACATCCCGTGCAGTCAATGCCGGCCTCTTCACAAACATCGAGAAAAAACCCGAGTCCTGAACCGATGTCAAGGATTTTAAGTTTCCGCCGTTCCTTTTCCGTATATTCAAGTACTTTCTTAAGCTGATCTCGAAATCTTTTTTTCTGATATTTTTCCTGTTCGAGATAAACATCCTCTGCATTATAACTGCCGTCAACGCTCTTTAAATAATCATCATTGCAGAGAGGATCGCACCAAAGCAGACCGCATTCTCTACATTCGAGAACTTTATAGCTATAACCCCTGCCGTAAAATATTCCTTTTGAATCCTTTCCGCAGAATTCGCAGTAATCCTGATTGAAGCAGGTCTTTTCCAACTATCTGCTGTCCTTTGTGCTTTCAAGTATGAGATGACCCATTTTGTCTCTTTTGGTTTTAAGATAGTATTCGTTCTCCGGTTTGGAACAGATCTCTATCGGGACTCTTTCAACATTAGACAGTCCGTAACCTTTTATTCCGACTATTTTCTTCGGGTTATTGGTCATGAGTCTTATATTTCTGACTCCGAGATCAACAAGTATCTGCGCTCCTATTCCGTAATCTCTCAGGTCAGCAGCATAGCCGAGCTCTTCATTAGCCTCAACAGTGTCCAATCCGCTATCCTGAAGGTGATATGCCTTGATCTTGGCCCTTAAGCCTATTCCTCTACCTTCCTGTCTCATATAAATTAGTACGCCTCTTCCCTCTCTGGAGATCATCTCCATTGCATTGTGAAGCTGGTCGCCGCAGTCGCATCTCGCACTTCCGAAAACATCTCCGGTCAGGCATTCGGAATGCACCCTTACAAGAACAGGTTCTTGCGTGTTCAAATCACCTTTAACGAGCGCGATATGCTCCTGATCATCAGTTTTTGAAATGTAATACCTGATCTCGAACTCACCGTAAGCAGTTGGAAGTTTTGCAACAGTTTCGCACTCTATAAGTTTCTCACTCTTTCTCCGGTACGCAATAAGATCCTGTATCGTTCCCATTTTTATACCGTGCCGTTTTGCGAATTCCTTAAGGTCGGGATATCTGGCCATACTTCCGTCGTCGTTCATGATCTCGCATATCACTCCCGAAGGATCAAGGCCGGCAAGTCGGGCGAGATCGACTGCTGCTTCCGTGTGTCCCGCTCTTACAAGGACTCCTCCGTCTTTGGCTATAAGAGGAAACATGTGTCCGGGTTTCGCGAAATCCTCGGGACGGGATGCAGGATCAAGCAGCGCTATTATGGTCTTGTATCTGTCGAATGCTGATATGCCGGTAGTGGTCCCATGCCTGTAATCTATTGAGACCGTGAAGTTCGTGTGTTTCGATTCAGTATTCCTGTCCGTCATCAGTTCAAGTTCTTTCAGCTTTGCCGTCTCCTCGGTCACGGGCATACATATAAGTCCTCTGGCGAATTTTGTCATGAAATTAACGGCCTCGGGGGTTATTTTTTCCGCCGCTATGACTATATCACCCTCGTTTTCCCTGTTCTCATCATCGAGCAGGATTATCATCTTGCCATGTTTAATGTCATTTATTAGCTCTTCTGTTGTGCTGAACATTTAGTATCCCAAATCTGTTAGTTTTTCAATTGTAACCCCTTCAGTTCGGGGTTTTAAAAATTTTTCTATATATCTTCCGATAATATCTGTCTCAATATTGATGTTATACCCTGTTTTCCAGTTTTTTACCGTAGTGTTCTTTTCTGTATGAGGTATTACAGCTACTCTGAATTCTTCGTCCTTAACTTCCGCTACTGTCAGGCTGATACCGTCAAGACAGACCGATCCTTTTGCCACTATGTACGATGAAGTTGCTATGTCGGTCTTTATCCAGAACTCTTTGCCGTTTTCTCTCGGAATTATTCTGATAATTTTCCCCGACCCGTCAACATGTCCCTGAACTATATGGCCGTCAAGTTTTCCATCAGCTCTGAGAGCAGGTTCGAGGTTGACTTCATCTCCCGGCTTAAAACCGTTGATATTTGTTCTCGACACAGTCTCTCTGACAGCCTGTACCGTAAACCCTTTTTCGCTTTTCGAAACAACCGTAAGACATACACCGTTCACGGATATCGAATCATCAACTTCCGATTCTTTGCACACCTTTTCAGAAGTCAGACTGATCAAATAACCGTCTGCTGAACGGGTGATGTTTTTTACACTGCCTATTTCTTTTATGATCCCGGTAAACATTATTCCCCGCTTTCAGAAGAAATCTTCTCCCGTTCGGTTTCTCTTCTGTTCTTATCGAGCAGGTTAGTAAAAACACCCGAAAGAACAAACAGTGTCATTATTGGAAAAAGTAGCGACATCTTAAGCTTGACTATCAAGATAACAGATACAATAACCGCCAGTATCTTAATCTGTCTCATAATGTAATTTTCGCCTTTTTTAAAAAGAAGAGGAAATCCATGATATTCTATCCTGGATATCATCAGGTATGAAACCGCAACCGATGTAAATGTAAGCCATTTAAAATGTATTATCTCGCCGTACTGCTCTAATTCAAAAAGTACAAATGAAATAATTGTCAGAGCCGCTGCCGGAGAAGGAAGTCCGCTGAAAGACTTTTTTACATTGTGGTCAACAAGCTCGGAATTGTACCTTGCCAATCTTATACTTGCAAAGAGGAGAGGCATAAAAGAAAATATTAGAATAAAATGACTTAAGTCCTCAATTCCCGGATATTTAGATATATAAACATTTTTGTAGAGCATAAACATAAGTATCGAAGGCGCCATTCCAAAAGTTATTACATCCGCAAGGGAATCGAATTCAACTCCAAAATCCGAAGTACTCTTGACCAATCTTGCAACTTTGCCGTCAAGTGCATCACATATGCCGCCGAGAATAACAAAATAACATGCCCAGAGATAGCTTCCCTGTATTGAAAATGTAACAGACCAAAAACCGAAAAACATATTTCCTATGGTCAACGAATTCGGAAAAACCGCCATTCTTTTTCCCATAAAATACTCCTAACTGAAAAATTCTCCAAGAACGGTTTGTCCCGCCTTCACCCTGTCTCCGACTTTTACTGTCAGATCACACTCCACAGGCAGTATAAGGTCAACTCTGGATCCGAATTTTATCAGACCAAGCTTTTGACCCTGTTCGACTTCGTCACCGATATCTGCATAACAAACTATCCTTTTTGCAATAAGTCCGGCTATCTGCTTGACAGTCACCATGTTTTCCCCCGACCTGATACCTATTATAGTCTGCTCATTATATTCGGATGCTTTATCATTCCAGGCTGCCATAAACTTGCCTTTTTTGTAATTCAGATGCTCAACTTTGCCTTTTACCGGATATCTGTTGACATGGACATCAAAAACATTCATAAATATTGAAACTATCTGGGATTCTTCCATCCTGTATTCCTCATCCAGATAGTTACCGACATTTATTACTTTCCCGTCGGCAGGAGAAATAATTGCCCTTGTGTTCTCCTCCTCCATATCAATATATCTGTCAGGGTCTCTGAAAAACCAGAACGAGAAAATAAAAACCAACATAAAAAACAGCGCTGCTGCAATAAGTCCATACAGTATAATTTCGTGGTGTTTCCACTGTGTGAAAACCAATATGAGACTCAATAAAAAAACCATCAAAAGTTTCTTTATTACGCTTCCGCTTCCAGTTGCCAGCTTATATGACATATCTACCCCTGTTATTGTTTTATTTTGAATGATTCAAGTATGAGGTTAAGCCTCTTATAATCTCCGTTTCTGTACACAACGAAATCAACATTATCTCCTACCTTGTAGTCCCTTATCTCCATCAAAGCTCTGCCCATATCATGAAAACTGTTTATTCTTACATTGTCAACCGCTATTATAATATCGCCCTCAATAAATCCGGCCTTTCCTGCAGGACTTTCCTCCTGTATTTCTTCAACGAAAACACCTTTGATCATTCCGGCTTGGTCATGATAATTAGAAAGTTTTGCGAATCCGAAATAAAAATCCCTGTCCACATAGCCTTTTTCAATGAGTGTCATAGCTATATCTTTTACCTTCATTATCGGTATGGCGAAACCTATTCCTGTACTGCCGCCTTCTTTTGCGGAATATATCATAGTGTTCATTCCTATGACTTCCCCTTTGGAGTTAGCCAGCGGCCCACCTGAATTTCCGGGATTTATAGACGCATCGGTCTGTATCATTCTCTCATAGAAATGCCTGTCCGCTGGACTGTATCCAAAACTTATATTGACACCCGAAACCACACCTACAGTTATCAGGGGCTGATTAACATACTCGAAAAGACCGTAAGGATTCCCGAATGCTATAACCCATTCTCCTATCGTTACTTCAGATGAGCTTTTTGGAACCGTATAGAGATGATCTCCGGCATCGATCTTTAGGACCGCAATGTCACTTCTTTCATCGGATCCTATTATCTCTGCTTCATACTCCCTTCCTTCTGTTGTAGTTACCAGTATCCTTTTCGCATTAATTATGACATGATGGTTGGTTATTATATATCCTTCCGGAGAAAAAACAAACCCGCTTCCCATGCTGGGAACTATCCTGCTTCTGAATTGCGGAGGAAAGAAGTTTGAAAAGAAAGGATCGTTGTCAAATGGTGTGCGAAGTTTCTCTTTTTTAGTTTTAAGGACATTAATGCCTACCACTGCGGGACTTACTTTTTTCACAGCCAGTGTTATAGCACTTTCCCTGTCCTGATTTATAATTTCAGAGATCGAAATCCTTTCGTTATTGCCTGAAGTTATTATGTTTTTACTCAGTCCGAGAAAAAAAAGTATCGCTGCTATCAGCAGTCCTGTGAGGATACCGTGTATGAAATATTTAAAAGGCTGCATACCCGCTCTTTATCTCTCTCTTTTAATACGGTTACAAATATAAGTCGCGACTGCTGTTTTTTCAATAAGAAAATCAATAATATTCCGATTAAAATAGTTTTGGAAATTCATAAACTTTTTATTTAAATTTAGGGTTGTAAAATTATGGAGTTCGAAATGAAGAAAGATTTTAAAGCTCAGATACTCGAAGGAATACCCTCGGAACTTCCCGAAGTTCAGCCTTACGACAAAACTATAAACCATGCGCCGAAAAGAAAAGATATTCTTAGCAAAGACGAGAAAAAGCTCGCATTGAAGAACGCTCTGAGATATTTTGACAACAAACATCATAAGATACTTGCGCCGGAGTTTCTGGATGAGCTCAAGACTTTCGGCAGAATATACATGTACCGCTTCAGACCAACCCATAAAATTTACGCCCGTTCGATAGAAGAATTCCCGCACAGATCGAAGCAAGCCGCAGCGATAATGTTAATGCTTTCAAATAATCTTGACTACGCCGTGGCTCAGCATCCTCACGAACTGATAACCTACGGCGGGAACGGGGCAGTTTTTCAGAACTGGGCGCAGTACAGGCTGACGATGAAATACCTTGCCGAAATGACCGATGAGCAGACCCTCGTAATGTATTCCGGCCACCCGATGGGGCTTTTCCCCTCTCACAAGGATGCACCGAGGGTCGTTGTCACGAACGGGATGGTTATTCCGAACTATTCCAAGCCTGACGACTGGGAAAGGTTCAACGCGCTGGGAGTTAGTCAGTACGGACAGATGACCGCCGGATCTTTCATGTATATCGGCCCTCAGGGTATCGTCCACGGCACGACCATCACCGTGCTCAACGCAGGCAGGAAGATCGGAAAATCGGGACTCGGCGGGAAGCTGTTCGTATCGTCAGGTCTGGGAGGGATGAGCGGAGCGCAGGCGAAGGCGGCAGTGATAGCCGGAGCGATCGGAGTTATAGCCGAGATCAACCCGAAGGCCGTTCATACCAGGCACTCCCAGAACTGGGTTGACGAGGTTTATGAAGATCTGAATAAACTGATCAAAAGAATAGAAAAGGCGAAAAAAAATAAAGAAGCGGTTTCCCTCGCTTATCAGGGCAACATTGTTGACCTCTGGGAAAAATTCGTTGAAGAAGGAATGCATGTTGAGCTCGGATCTGACCAGACATCTCTTCATAATCCGTGGGCAGGCGGATACTATCCTGCGGGGCTCTCCTATGAAGAATCGAACAAAATGATCGCGAACGATCCTGAGAAGTTTAAAAAGAAAGTTCATGATAGCCTCAAAAGACAGGTGAACGCCATAAACAAACTGACAGCGAAAGGCATGTATTTCTTCGATTACGGCAACGCTTTCCTGCTTGAAGCATCGAGAGCGGGTGCGGACATTATGAAAAAAGACGGAAATTTCAAATACCCCTCTTATGTTCAGGACATAATGGGCCCGATGTGCTTCGACTACGGTTTCGGACCGTTCAGATGGGTATGCGCATCGTCAAAGCCGGAGGATCTCGACAAGACGGACCTGATAGCTCTGAAAGTGCTTGAAAAACTCGCAAAAAAAGCGCCTGCGGAAATTACTCAGCAGATGCAGGATAATATAAGGTGGATAAGAGAAGCCAAAAAGAACAAAATGGTGGTCGGGTCGCAGGCTCGTATCCTCTACGCCGACGCGGAAGGCCGTATCGAGATCGCGAAGGCCTTCAACAGCGCGATCCGGAAGGGCGAAATATCTGCGCCGGTCGTGCTCGGCAGGGACCATCATGATGTTTCGGGAACGGATTCGCCCTACAGGGAAACATCGAACATTTATGACGGTTCGCGCTTTACCGCCGATATGGCTATCCACAATGTGATAGGCGACTCTTTCAGAGGCGCGACCTGGGTATCTATCCATAACGGCGGCGGCGTCGGCTGGGGCGAGGTGATCAACGGCGGGTTCGGCATGGTGCTTGACGGCTCAAAGGATTCTGAAAGAAGACTCAAGTCAATGCTGTTCTGGGATGTGAATAACGGAATATCGAGAAGAAGCTGGGCAAGGAACGAGGGAGCCGTATTCGCGATAAAACGGGCAATGGAGTCGAACCCCGGCCTTAAGGTCACTCTGCCGAATATCGCTGACGATAAGCTTATAGACGGACTTGTAAAATGAAGTACGATTTCGATAAGGGAATAGACAGGCGAAATACCTCCTGCGTGAAATGGGACATGAACAGTATCATTTTCGGCAGAGAGGATGTTCTTCCCCTATGGGTCGCGGACATGGACTTTGAAGTCCCGCCCTGCGTGACCGAAGCGATCCTCAAAAGAGCCTCTCACCCGGCATACGGCTACACTTTTTATCCGGACAGTCTGTATGAAGCCGTAATGACCTGGGAGAAAAACAGGCACGGCTGGACAATAAAAAAAGACTGGATCGCGTTCGTATCCGGCATAGTCCCCGCGATCAACTTCCTCATAGACTGCTTTACAAAAGAAGGCGACGGGATCGTTATTCAGACGCCGGTATATCCGCCCTTCATAACAAGCTGTAACAGCCAGAACCGCAAACTTATAACAAGCCCGTTTATCATAAAGAACGATCAGTATGAGATTGACTTTTCCGACCTGGAAAATAAACTTTCAGGCGCAAAAATGCTTATTCTTTCAAACCCCCACAATCCGCTTGGAAGATGCTACAAAAAAGACGAACTTCTCAGGATCGGAGAACTGTGCCTGAAGCATAAAGTGATCCTTGTGAGCGACGAGATACATCAGGATATCGTTTTTTCCGGAGCAGAACATATCTGTACAGCCTCGATATCGGAAGAGATATCCGATATTACAGTAACACTTATCGCACCTAGCAAGACCTTCAACATTCCCGGGCTCGGCATGTCCGCCGCGGTTATCGAAAATAAAGAGATTTACGATAAATTCGTGTGGTATCTCAGGAATAAAGTTCATAATCAGGTCAATATCTTCGGGATAACGGCCGGCGAAGCAGCTTACAGAGGCGGCGGGGAATGGCTCGATGAGCTTCTTATTTACCTTGAAGCCAACAGAGATTTCGCGATGGAATTTATAGGCAAAAATATACCTTTTATCAAACCTGTCAAACCAGACTCGACCTATCTTATGTGGCTTGATCTTACCGGACTTAACCTTGTGCACAGTGAACTGGAAAACCTGCTCGTAAAAAAAGCCGGGATCGGACTTTTTTCCGGAATTCTTTTCGGAGATGAGGGGAAAGGTTTTATGAGGCTTAATTTCGCCTGCCCGCGTTCAACTCTGATAAAAGGTCTTGAAATGATCAGATCTGCTTTCGATCATCTGGCATGAAGAAGCATTTTCTCGGACGGAGTCTTATAAAAAATAAGCTTTTCCTGAATACCTGAGATAATTTTCTCCAGGATACCTCCCCTTCTTGCGTGTGCTATAAACAAATCGTCTGATAAAAAAATTATGAGTTTATTCCTGAGTTCAGCGGAAAAATGAAAGTAATCAGAAACTTTCGAGTATGAAGGATAAACAATAAGTAACCTGCCTTCTGATACCGATCTTTTCACATCTTCTCTCAAACTACCTCTTAGTGGTTTCGAAAGAACTAGAATAATTCTCGATCTTCCGTTAATCAGCTGACGGAAAGCCTTTTTCTCAACATCTGAATGATGCCCTATAACTACACATTCATTTTTGTCTTTCTGTTCCGCTATCCATTTTCCAGTTCTGTCAGCAGAGTATGACGGTAGATTTCTGGAACTGAGAAAACCGACTTTTCTTTCTTTCAGTATCTCCTGATTTCCGTGGTAACTTAGCATTTGATGCCTCCTTTTTTAATTTCAACGGTAATATAAAAGAGCAAAGGCTCAAATAGTGAGCCCCAAAGAAATAATTAAAAAAATATTCCGGATTGTCATAGAAGGCAGTAAAACATGTCACTATCTGATAATAATCCTTCTTTTTTATGCCTGAATATTGTTTGGCTCTATTTTTGCAATAAGATAATTTTTAAAATTCTAATTTGAAATAAAGGAGTCAAAAATGGCAAAAAGCACCATGAAATTCAAAACCGAAGTGAGTCAGCTTCTCGAACTGGTAACACACTCTCTCTACTCCAACAAAGAGATATTCATAAGAGAACTCGTCTCCAACGCCTCCGATGCTCTGGACAAACTGAGGCTTGAAGGATTGAGAAACAAAAAAATACTTGAGAACAACACGGACTTCAGGATCAACATTAACTTCGATAAAGATTCAAAGACAATTACGATATCGGACAACGGTATAGGTATGAATAAAGACGAGGTCATAGAGAACATCGGCACCATCGCAAAGTCAGGTACAAAGGAATTTCTGGCTAAGCTGAAAGATCTGAAATCGAAAGACAAAAATGCCGACACGGATCAGCTAATCGGACAGTTCGGAGTGGGATTCTATTCTGCATTCATAGTTTCTGAAAGGATAGTTATAAACACAAAAAAAGCGGGAAGTGAAGAACCTGCAGTCAGATGGGAGTCAGACGGCAAGGAGAAGTTCACGATTGATGAAAGCGACAGGACGGAAAGGGGCACGGAGATAATCCTATATCTGAACAAGGAAAATGAGGATTTCGCTTCAGAGTGGAAGATTAAAGATATTGTGAAAAAATACTCCGACTACATTTCCTACCCTATTATGATGACCGTTCAAAGGGAGGAAAAACCAAAAGACAAGGACGGAAAAGAGATCGAAGACGCTCCATCAGTCACAAAATACGAGGATCAGACTCTCAACTCTATGAAAGCGATATGGCAGAAGGATAAAAAAGATGTAAAAGACGAAGAATACAAAGAATTCTACAAACACATTTCGCATGACTGGGAAGAGCCGCTCGAAAAGATACATTTCGGTGTAGAGGGAGTTCTTTCATACAAAGCTCTGCTTTATATTCCCAAAAAAGCTCCGTACGACCTTTTCATGCGTGAATCAAAAATCGGTGTAAGCCTCTATGTGAAAAATGTTTTCATCATGGACGATAATAAGAATCTGCTGCCGGAATACTTCAGGTTTATAAAAGGTGTGGTGGATTCTGCCGACCTTCCTCTTAATGTGTCGAGAGAGATACTTCAGGAAGACAAAATGCTTGAAAAGATCAAAACGAACCTCGTCAAAAAAATTCTTGATGCGCTTAAGAAGATGAAGGAAAAAGAACCTGAAAAATACCTTGAATTCTATGAATCATTCGGAAAAGTGATCAAGGAAGGTCTATATACAGATTTCGAGAACAAAGAAAAGCTGGCCGATCTGGTAATGTTCGAATCTTCAAAAACAGAAAAAGGAAAGCTTACAAGCCTTAAAGAATATGTATCAAGGATGCCTGAAGGTCAGAAAGATATTTACTTCATAGCCGGAGAAAAAAGAGAAGTCTTAGAAAATTCTCCACATCTGGAAAAATTCAAAGCTAAAGATTTTGAGGTTCTTTTCTTTACCGACCCGATAGATGAGTTTATAACGAACAACCTGACCGAATATGACAAAAAGGAGATCAAGTCCATAGGAAAGGGAGAGATAGATCTCGGTGAAGACGAATCCGCTAAAAAAGAGAAGGAGAAGGCATCGAAAAAGTTCAAATCCCTGCTGGAAGCTATGAAAGAAAGCCTCAAGGAGGATGTAAAAGAAGTCAGAGTGTCAGACAGACTGACTTCAAGTGCGGTATGCCTGGTTTCTGAGGAGCACGGGATGACCCCGCAGATGGAGAAAATGTTCAGGGCTATGAATCAGGAAGTGCCGAAAACAAAAAGAATACTCGAGATCAACCCGAACCATCCTGTATTTGACAACCTTAATTCAATATACGATGCTGACAAAGAGGATGCGAGAATAAAAGATTATTCCGAACTGCTGTTCGATCAGGCACTTCTGGCGGAAGGAGTAATGCCCAAAGATCCCGTAAAATTTGCGCATAAAATGGCTGACCTTATGGTCATGGAATCAAAGCAGAAATAAAAGTTGCTTAAACAATAAAGGCCTCAGATTTTGAGGCCTTTTTCGTTTGAGTACAGTTTTTGATTGCATAAGAACATTTCTTTTCTTAATTTATGCAAAATCAGAAAGGAGTTATGGTGATAAACGATTCTTATGAAACGAACAGCGTGTGTATAACAACTCTTTTACTCCTCACATTATGCCTGTTCGCATTGACCGGATGCGTAAAAAAGGAAAAGGCCTACACAGTTGAGGTTAGAAACGGTGTTGAGATAGTCAGGAACAGAAATATAGAGTCAGCACCGGATCTGAAGCTGGACTTGAAACTTATCACAAAAATATCCTTGGATAAACTCGCGTTGCCGGAAGGCGTCCCCGCTTTAAACTCCTTCAACAAAGCTGTTGCTGATTACGATGGCAATATTTACATCTCAAATCAGGAAAACGCTACAGTATTCAAGTTCGATCCGTCAGGGAATTATTTAAAATTCTTTCATCGCCAGGGGCAGGGGCCCGGTGAAAGCCGTTTTATTGATGACATTTTAATTATTGAGAGTAAGGTTTATGTTGTGGGTGAAAACGGAAAAGTTTCTGTTCATAAAACAAATGGCGATTTTGTCATACAAAACAGGCTCTTTGGGGCAAGATACATGATAAATAAGCTAACTTACTCTGACGGAAGAATATTCTGCAGGACGGCAGAGCGATCATATGATTTTGAGAGAAATAAAACAAATTACACTTCGGTTTTATACCTTCTGGATAATGACAACATCGAAAATTATACTGAGATCATGAGATTTGAAGCTGCCGAAGATCTTACCAACTACAGGTATCTTATGGGTAATGATCATCGGCAGACTGTGTTTGGAGCAAGCAATGTGTATGTCGAGGATCTAAGCTTCACAAATTACGCTGTAGATGTATATGATATTAGCGAAAAAAAGATCAGACGGATCGAAAAACAAACGAGAAGAATTGAATGTTCCGACGATTTCAAGTCCGAAGTTCAAAAGATAGACGAATTAGTTCCTCAGGTCAAATTTATAGCAGACTACATGAAGCAGATATTAGGTCTTCATACAGATAAGAATGGAAATCTTTGGGTCAAGCCCGCAATTGAGGGTATGGGTGTAGATCATCAGCATTTTGACATATTCAACAATCAGGGAATTTTTCTTAAAAGAATTGAATTACCTATACCGGACAGTTTTAAGATGTTGTTTTTCGACAAAAACAAGCTTATCGTAACAGATAGAGAGAATTTAATAGTAAAAGTTTTTGAATATGAGTTTTTTTAACTTGCTAAGGAACCCAATATGCCTAAAATGACGACTACCTATATAGGGGACCTTAAAACGGAATGTCTCCATCACCTTTCGGGGCACAAAATAACCACAGACGCACCACCCGACAACAACGGGAAAGGCGAATATTTTTCGCCAACCGACCTTTTCACAGTATCAATACCATCGTGCATACTGACCATAATGGGTATGGTCGCGCAGACGCAGGGATTTAGCATTGAGGGAGCCGTAGCGGAAACAGAAAAAGTCATGTATAAAGACCCCAGAAGAGTAGGCGAAGTGCACATAATCATAACTTTCCCGCACAACGACTATACCGACAGGCAGAAAAGAGCCCTCCAGCAGGTCGTGGACACATGCCCGGTCTCATCCAGCCTCAGATCCGATATGATAAAAAAGGTCGAAATGAAGTATAAGGGCGAGTGAGATGACAAACATCCGGATTTTTGAAGATAAAGATAAAGCTGATATTACTCAACTTATAGCGACTTTCAGAGTGGAACTGGCAAGTCTAAAAGATATTAAAAATGAAACCGATATAGCTAACGCAAAAGAAGAATTACAGGATTATATAAATTGCAAATACCCAATATTCGTAGCAGAGAATAAAGATAAATTAATAATCGGATATATAGTTTGCAAGGTTGAAAGCGAAGTCGTTTGGGCAGAATCACTATATGTCTTACCGGAGCATAGAAGAACCGGAATAGCTTCTTTACTTTTTAACGAAGCGGAAAAATTGGCTCAGAAATATGGTAACGATACTGTTTATAACTGGGTGCATCCGAATAACCGCAGAATGATTAAGTTCTTAGAGGAAAAAGGGTATGATGTACTTAATCTCATAGAAATTCGAAAATCCCGAAAAGGAGAAACAAACTCAAAGAAAATAAAAGTCGATGATCATGAATTTAAATATTGATTCAACTAAAAAATCAGATATTAATAAAAATAAATTAAATTCTGACGATTATGAAAGCCAAGATCAAATTTATAAAAGACATCAAAAAGTTCGGGGAAAACCAGCTCGGACTGAAGTTCGGAGGTTCGTTCTCGAGGATGGCTAAAGGTTCGTTTTCATGCAACTGGGTTTATGCATGTTATAAGAATAAAATGGAATCTGTTTTCGGTGATGACCGGCCGTTCGAGTTTTATCCGGATATGGATGAAGCACTTGAGAGGCAGAAGGAACTGGATAAGAAAAAGTATGATACTTATTTTTATCATGCCGAGGCACACGGCGGAGGAAAATGCCCGATAACGAAAGAAATGCTCGAGTCTGACAGAGCGAGGCAGTGCTATGTTGTGCTTCATGAGGCGTGGCACACGACTTCAAGCATAAACGGTCATAATTTTCCGTACCCTTTCGAAGAATCTTCAGGCAGAGTGGTCGGATTATTCGGAGGCATAGAGTTCGCTAAATATCTTAAGGATGACGAACTCTTAAAGATCACGACCGATCAGGAAGCCGCATGGTCAATGTTTGCGGATTTTGTCAATGATAGCTACGAAAGGTTAAAGAAACTTGAAGAAAAGAAAGCTGCATCAGCGCAATTTTCAAAGCTAAAAAAAGAACTGAACCTTAAAGCCTCCGAGCTTTATAATAAAGTGCCTGATTCGTGGGAAAAGTCCGAGTTGAAAAAGAAGATTAACAATGCCTTCATTTTAAGATATCATGATTACACAGTTCACTATCCGCTTGCGAAGAAAACATATTTGAAAAGCGGTTCGCTGAAGTCAGCGATGGAAAATTACTCAAAAATGTTCAAAATACCATCTACGCATGATTCCTGAGCTTGAGCTCGAGTGGGTGCGGGTTCAGATAGAGCTGATCGGCAAGATATTCGGGTTTATATTTTCTGACATAATGATTTAGAAGAGTGATGGGGACGATCTGCGGGACGAGTCCGTCGTGATATTTTGTTATAACTTCGTTAAGCTCGGCTTTTTCATCGGTGGTGAGGTCATTTTTGAAATATCCCATTATGTGCTGGAGAACATTTGTGTTCTTATTCCTCGTAGCTGAAAGTTTCAGATACTTTGAAAGAAGCTCGAGGTAGTTGTCGTAAACTTCGTTTATGGGAAAATTCTTAGCTCCGGCGACAAGCTTGCCGAGCTCTTTAAGACCGGCGGGTGAATGCGACATTATCAGATATTTGTGTGCGGTATGGAACTTAACCAGCTCGCCGACAGTCTTTTTTCTGCACAGAAGTTCATTCCACCTTTGGAACACAAATATCCGCTCGATGAAATTCTCCCTAAGGTTGTCGTCATTCAGCCTGCCTTCCTCTTCAACCGGAAGGCAGGGGAATTTTTTCATGAACATGTCTGCAAAAATTCCGACGCCGGTCTTCTGCGAATAGCCTTTTTCGTTATAGACTTTAACGCGCTCCATTCCTGAAGAAGGCGAGTTTGCTTTAAAAACAAAGCCGCAGAGCCTTTTTCCCGCCAGATCTTCCAGCACTGGCTCCGCCCATTTTTCCATCTGCGGAGTTATATCCTTACCTGTTTTCTGTGTCAGAAGCCTGATACTCCCGTCAACACTCACAAGCCGCATGGCCTCGCGGGGTATCGGAAGTCCGCACTCATGCTCGGGACAGACCGGGACAAAATCCACGAATTTTCCGAGAACATCTCTTAAAAATCTGTCGAGTTTATGACCTCCGTCGTACCTGACATTGTTTCCGAGAAGGCAGGAACTGATGCCGATAACTGGTTTTTCCATAAAAAATCCTATTTTATTGTATATCCGACAGAAAATGAATGACTGTTACCCATAGCATCATCTGAAAAAGGAGTGAAAGAATAATCGATAATTATGTCGCTCACAATAAAACCCAGCCCGAATGAATATGGAGAGCCTTCGTTATGCGCCCTATAACCTGACCTTAAAAACGCCTTGTTCTGGTATGCAAGTTCTAAACCGGAATAATTCTCGGTCTTTTCATCATTTAACAGATACCTGGTGCTGTTCGCAATACTGAAAGAAAAATATTCGGAAACTTTTAGAGTGTAGCCTGCTCCGGCAAGAAAATCAAACGGGAGATCGGTTCTTTTGTCACCAAGTTTTCCCATTCTGCCGTAATTATTCAAAGAAAGGCCTAGTCTCAGACCATCGATCAGGGTGCATTTTCGGTAAATGCCGAATGATGATGCATAACCGTATGAATCTTCAAATTCTATCTTCTCAAAGAGGTATTTTCCGCTTACTCCTGCATAGAGCCCGTCGAATATCTCATAGGCATAGCTAAGCGAAAAGATCATATTTCTTGAGTCGAATTCGTACATCGGGTCTTCTGAAGGTATATCTCTGCCCTCCATGCCTCCTATACTCAGATACTCGATTTTCATTCCCAGAATATGCCTGTTCTCACGATATGATGAACTGATATGTGTAACATCACCCTTTTCAAAAAGAGAAGTATATGCCGCTTTTACAGTAAATTTATTGTCTTTCGCTATTGAGGCGGGGTTAAAAGACTGATTTTCGGGTGTTGATCCGAAAAGGTAATATGTCTGCGCCGTTGATATCACCGGGGGGGATTTTTCAGTTCTTAAAAAATAAAATCCGCTGTTCGCACAGAGAGCCGAAGTAACGGTTAATGAGGAGAATAAAATGATCATTTTTATCATCTTTTTACCCTTTTTGATTTTAAGTTCAGAAGAAGAACCTCCAGGAAAGAGAATGCGGATCGTTCCTTGTGATACCTTCGTTAGTGTATGCGTAATCGAATATTATTTTTTTCCCGGCGGCAAAGAACTTGTATCCGAGACCGAATGATAGCTGTCCCGATACCGTTCCTGTCCTGAGCATTATACCGCTTTTGTTCTCGAAATCCTTTTTCCACTCAATGCCTGCTCCGTATCCTGATGTTTTGAAATCAAATGTATTTGTTTCAAAGTGAAATCCCAGGTCCGGATTAAAAACAGGTATCCAGGAGATTCCGGCCGAATATGATATCGGGAAATAGTCAGTTGAAGCTGAGCCGTCTGACCATACTCTTGAACTGTCCCATGAATTCTTGCCCTTTATATTCCTCGCAGAAAGCCCGACTGTAAAACCTTCCGTTCCGGGAGGATGCAGAACAATACCGGTATCATAAGCAAAGGTAAGTGATGACACAGTCTCGCCTGCCGAATCGAATTCAGGAAGTCTGGTCCATAATATTTTTGCAGATACTCCGGCGGATAGGTATTCCTTCGGCATAATCCCGAAGCTTAAATAAAAGAGATTCTCGTTATAGGAATAAGTGGCGAACTGTACTCCGCCCCTGTCCCTTCCTTCAATACCGCCCGTTCCTGTATATAACAATCCGAGTGAGAGAGAGGCTTTTTCTCCCGCACTCTGCGAATACAACAGATAAGCGAACTTCCTGTCCAGGGAAAGTATTTTCATCCCTGTCAAAATCTGCCTTTCTCTGACAGATGAAAGCGTGGCAGGATTAAAGAATACTGAAAATGCAGATGATGTGTCAGCAACAACTGCCCTGCCAAGGCTCTCTGATCTGGCATCCAGTCCGTATCTGAGAAAAGCACCTGCCTGTCCCGAAGTTTCAGAAGCTTCGGTTTTGAAAAACAATAACAGTATTAGATAGAATATTATTATCGCAGTTTTCATTCGTCCCGCCGTTTCATTCAAATATAAGTATCTTATTCCAGGCTTCGCCGCCGTCATATTTAATGACATAGAAATAGACACCGTTAGATACAGTTCTTCCGAACTCATCCCTGCCGTCCCAGACCAGATATCTTTCTCCGGGACCAAACGGGCTTGATTCTGTAACTGATTTAACTTTCTCCATAGCAAAATTATAGACAGTGCAACTTACATTCGAAGATCTTTTGAGTTCAAACTGCAGTTTTACTTCACCGAATTTCACAGGAGAAAAAGGATTGGGATAGGCATAAGTTCTTCCGGATGAATCTTTTGAGGGCATATATGCCTCGATAATTTCCCAGTCGTTTCCGTCATTGTAACTGACCGCCATTCCTGAACCCGTTCCGACAAACATGACGCTGTTCTGATATTCAAAAGAGAAAACTCTGTCAACCCTTACATAATCTCTCTTTCTTTCCGACCATGCATTGATAATGTACTTCTCCCAGTATTTACCGCCGTCATTTGACTTCCATAACCCGCTGTCGCTGCAGGCATAAACTTCATTGCCTCTGAACCCGAAATTGTATACCTTTTCGCCGGGAAGGCAGTTATACCATGTTTCTCCGTCATCATAAGTATATGAAACCCCCGTGGATTCTGCAAAGGATTCAGCCACCCATGTAGCTGCAAAAACATATTCTTTTTCAGCGTCCGTGTTGTAATGTGATCCTATCGCAGTAACGAAGTTTCCTGTTAATCCGTCAGAATATGTAAATTGTACCCATTCTCTGCTATCGTGTACGACATTGTAGTTTACTGACAGATTTATGCCTTCCGCCGTACCTACCCATAATTTATCTGAATCAGTAATATGAACCGAGAACATTCTCTGGTTCATATATCTCAGAGGATCCCATTCTCTTCCGTCACAGGTCAGAGTGATCCAGTTTTGTCCCTGATCGCCGCTGTACTGCAAAGACTGACCGAAACATGCCATCCATATTCCGCCGTGCGGATCACACTCTATATCATAGGTAAGGCCCTGAACAGCAGTTATACCCGGCTGAGGAAAATACTGCCATGTTCTGCCTGAATCAGGAGTCATGTGAACTCCGGTTCCGACAGGAAGAAAAACATTGTCATTTACAAGAAAGGTATCAGCGGCAGTTGTCATCCAGATGTTACCGTTTGGATCAGCTGCTATAGCACTGGATCCACCCCTGCCCGGCACCGAATTTCTCCATTTTAAACCTTCTTCATACCTCTCCGTGTTATATATAAGCGAAAACCCTGTTCCCGTAGCAGCAAAAACAGCAGTATCAGGCTCCGATCCATTTTTACTCTGTATAATATCCAGTATAAAATTCGCTCCCGGTCTGTCGGTCTCAACATATTCTTTTTCCGAATGTTCCGAAAAGAAAAGCGGACTTGACGGAAACGCCTGAAGCAGATCAGCGGCTGCCCAGGAAAGGATCAGGATAAATATATAAATTTTCATTTCCGCTCCGTTTGGAATATTTCAATTCTTCCCTTACAAAAATCAGGACACCTTCTAAAACCGGACTAAGATTATTCACTTTATCCCTCGCTGTTATTTCAAAAGGATATACTGCTTCCTGATTAGAACTTCCGACCTGAAAACTGATCGTATATATGCCGTCATCTTTTATCCTGTCTCCGCTTGCAGAACTGCCGTTGTCTCTCATAATACCTGTATAGCTAAGAGAAGGTATCCTGAAAACAACAGCATCAATGTCCTGACTTTCAAGATGTCCCTGGGGGTCGTTAACATTCACTTCGACTCCGAAAGTGACCGGATCTTCTCCTGAATGCGGAAGATACACTGTGTCCGGGTAAACGAGATTGTAGAGCGAAGGCGCTCCATTTTCAATATAGATATCATCTATAATTAAAATATCCGTCTCCCCGTACATGTCCGTAGCTGTAAATTCGAAAGAATATAGTCCTTTCAGACCGGAAGCAAAAGTCGAATCGGCAAAAATAACAAAATCAGCCATTGGGCTTTCCCTCTCATAACTGAATGTTTTGGAACTGATATCGTTGATAATCTTCAGATCAAGTATCTGATTATCATTTATACCCTGACTGTCATTATCCGGATCTTCAACTTTTACAGTTATCGGGAATGTCGGAAATCCGGACTTTAAAGTATCTCCATGAAAAATACCGTCAACTTCCTCTATAACAGGTGCTGTATTAGCCCTGATTCTGACAGTTTTATCATAATAGAAATCATCGAGTTTTCTGTCATAAAGATTTGTTGTAACCGTTAAAACCCAGTCACCTTCAGCCAGAAAATCGTAGGAATTTATCCCTCCTGACCAAATATTGTTAGATGCTGCCAAATCGTTCCGGAGAGAATCATCCGAAATCCCGTCATCATAAAGCTCCATTTCAACTACTTTATCGCCTAAAGAGAATTTGGCTGAAACAAAAAAACCTTCGCTCTTCATATAATTTGTATCGATCCTGATTTTGTAATGGTAAACTTTATCTATACCGAACTGAATCATTACAGGTATGACCGATCCGGAATACGCCGGCTCCGCATATTTTTCATCAAGAAGATCCGGGGCAACGCTTCTGCTGCATGATATTACTATAACACATGCTGTCAGCATCAAGACTACCATATGTTTAAATTTTATATAAATAAAACCTCCCGGAAAAAGTGCTTAATATACGATTTTTCTTTTTCATTGTCAATCGTACATTTATTTAACATCATGACTGTATCTAAGTTCAAAAATAGCTCTGTTCCGACAATAATTGAGGTTGCTCAACCGTTAAAATTTTTGTATTTTTCACGGATAATTATTTAAAGGTTCTCAGATTAATGCATCTGCTGGATGAAATAGAATCGGTAATGAAGGAGGGATTTATTGATATAAGTCCCGAAACAAGGTATGTTTTCAAAGCTGATACGACCAAATTTTCAGGCATTCCTGAAATAGTTGTTAATGTAAAACTTGAAAGTGAAGTTTCATCGGTTCTGGCTATTGCTTCAAAACATAACATAAGTGTAACAGCAAGGGGAACAGGGACAGGTATGAGCGGTGGTGCCGTACCGATAAAAGGCGGCATTCTTTTAAATTTTGAGAATATGAACAGAATTAAGTCTATTGACAGAAAAAAAAAGCTGGCTTTTGTTGAACCCGGTGTCGTAACTGACCGGTTAAGAGCCGAAGCGTCAGAATACGGTCTCTTTTATCCTCCTGATCCTTCAAGCAGCGCAGTTTCCAGTCTGGGGGGCAATTTTGCTGAGAATGCCGGTGGACTCCACTGTGTAAAATACGGCGTAACTTCCCGCTATGTTAAGGGTTTCAAATTCGTTGACAGCACGGGTGATATTATATCCTGCGGATCAGCTTATGAAAAGACATACTTCCCGGGTTCTTTTGTAATGATAGGTTCTGAAGGCACACTGGGTATAGTAACAGAGATCGCTCTTGAGCTGATAGACAAACCTCCTGTGCACGATACTTACATAACATATCATAATGACCTTATGAGTGCAGTTTCTACATCCATAAGAATAAGCAATTCTCCGGTAATGCCATCTGTAATGGAATTGATCGACAAAGAGGCTTTATTGGCTGCCAGAGAATATTCCGATATTTTTCTTCCCGAAAACACCGAAGCCGTACTGATAATAAAGACTGATTCCCAATACCTTCCCGATCTGATAGAACGATCTCTTATCCTTGAAAAAATTCTTTCTTCTATGAAGGTACCTGAATGGAATAGAGCCGAAAACACCGCTGAAGAGGAATCATTCTGGGATTTGAGAAAGGCTGTTTCTTCATCTATTAAACGGATTGCCCCGGATAAAATGAATGAGGATGTGACCGTCCCTGTTACTTCCTTGTTCGAACTTATAGAATACACAAGATCGGTTTCTGAAAAATACGGCCTCAGGATAGTTGTTTACGGACATTCCGGCGATGGAAACCTTCATGTTAACATACTATATGACAGAAAAAACGACACAGAACTGAATAACGCAAGACTCGCATCTGAAGATATTTTCAAAAAATCAGTGGTTCTGGGAGGCAACATAACAGGTGAGCATGGTATAGGACTTTCCAAAAAAAGTTTTTTGAGTATTCAACTTTCAAAAAATGAAATATCTTTTATGAAAAAGATAAAAAAAGCTTTCGACCCGGATAATATTCTCAATCCGGATAAGATTTTTAATATGTCAAAAGGATAATAATGCTGACACTGATATCTTTTATAGTACTGTTGGGAATTATAGTTTTCATACACGAAGCGGGTCATTTTACTGCAGCCAAAATTTGTGGGATGAGAGTTGAGATATTTTCTCTGGGTTTCGGGAAACCTGTTTTGAAAAGAACCCTGGGCGAAACGGAATACAGGATAGCCTGGATACCACTCGGAGGATTCGTAAAAATCTCCGGTATGCTCGATGAAAGCATGGAAGAAGGATCTGTAAAAAATGAACCGTGGGAGTTCGAATCAAAAAACTTTTTTCAGAAATCCTTTGTCATTCTGTCCGGTGTAACCATGAATTTTCTGCTCGCTATTTTCATATATTCTCTTCTTACCTTCGTTCACGGTATACCCGAGGTCACTTCAACATCAATAAAAGGATTTACAGAAGAATCACCTGCCCGTAACGCAGGCATGAAAGAAGGTGATAAAATCATAATGATCAACGAAACACTTACAGAAACATGGAACGATATTACTTCTAAAGTTCACGACAATCCGGGAACAGAACTGATCTTTGAGGTGCAGAGAGGCGATTCAATCCTGTTTTTCCCGGTAACTACTCTTTCTGTTAAAACTCTGCATGAAGGAGATATAAAGAATATCGGTCTAATAGGTATTTTCCCGTTTTTTGAGATTAGAAATGCTTCAATATTAAACTCAATAACGGAAGGTACGAGAGCGACATGGAACTGGATTAAGGTTGGATGGTTATCCATAAGAATGCTTGTAACAGGCAGTGCATCCGTCAGGGAGCTTGGAGGACCGCTTTTGATAGCTCAAATGACGGGAGAAAGCGTGAGAGCCGGAATATGGGCATACATGGGCTTTATTGCTTTTATAAGTGTGAACATAGGATTTCTTAATTTACTTCCGATACCTATTCTTGACGGGGGACACTTTGTTTTTATTCTTGCAGAAGGAATAAGCCGCAAAAAGATCCCTCCTAAGATAAAATTCAAGATCCTGCAGATAGGAATGCTCCTTCTGTTCATTCTGATGGCAGTAGTGATATTTAATGATGCCGGCAGATTGATCGGGAAAAACGACAGAGATATTGAAAATTACAACAGGCAGGAAGATAATTGAGATTTGAACTTGAACATACAGTTGGAGCTTCACGGGAAAGAGCAGGGACTCTTACTACAGACCACGGTAAAATAAATACTCCGGTATTTATGCCTGTCGGAACTCTGGGCAATGTGAAGGCTCTGACCAACAGGGACCTTGATGAAGCAAATGCTCAGATAATTCTGGGGAATACTTACCATTTGAATAACCGCCCGGGAATGGAAATAATGAAAATGGCGGGCGGACTGCATAAGTTCATGAATTTCGAAAGAAATATCCTTACCGACAGCGGCGGTTTTCAGGTTTTCAGCCTTGCTCAACTGACAAAGATCAAAGATGAGGGTGTCCACTTCCAGTCACATGTTGACGGCACCAGATTTTTTTTCACGCCTGAAAGCGTTATTGATATCCAAAGAGTGATAGGCTCTGATATTATGATGGTTCTGGACGAGTGCTCTCATTATCCTGTCGGGCATGAGGCAGCTGAAAAAGCAGTAAAAAGAACCAGTTATTGGGCAAAAAGATCGATCGAACACTTCAGAAACACCGAACCTTTATACGGACATGACCAGACAGTTTTTGCAATTGCACAGGGTTCTGTTTACAAAGACCTAAGACAGCGCAGCTGTAATGAGCTTGCCGAACTTGATTTTGAGGGATATGCCATCGGAGGCGTTTCGGTCGGCGAGCCGCCTGAAATGATACCCGAAATAGCGGCTGTGTGTACCGATATATTACCTCAGGATAAACCCAGATACCTTATGGGGGTTGGAACACCATCGGATATACTTAACTGTATTTCGGTGGGTGTGGATATGTTCGACTGCGTAATGCCGACTAGAAATGCCCGAAACGGTACAGTTTTTACGAAAAACGGAAAAATCATATTAAAAGGAGCTAAAGTTAAGGATGATTTTACTCCTATAGATCCCGAATGCGAATGTTACACCTGCAGAAATTACAGTAAAGCATATATACGCCACTTATTCAACTCAGGAGAAAAACTTGCCGGTCAACTTGCAACAATACATAATATTTATTTTTATATTTGGTTGACAAATGAGTCAAGAAATGCTATAATTAATAACATATTCGACAGGTTTAAAAGAAGCATCCTTGTGAACTACTGATATTAGGAGGTCTTATGGATCCGCTTACAAAAAAAACTCTTCAGAAACACCTGGCTGTGTTTCTTGCGATATTATCGGTTTTGTCAATATATCTTTTCTACATTGATAAAAGGCTGTATGTCTGGATATTTTTCTCGCTATACACGCTTCTGACGATAATTCTTCACTATTACTATGTTTCTGTACAACGGGTAAGATTGGCACAGATGGTAAAAAAAGAAGAGGATATGCTCAAACAGAAAGAAGAGTCGGAATCAAAAACAAAATACCTGAAGACTTTGAGGAAGAAAAAGATAATGGAAGAGCAGACCAAGGCTGTTCATGCGTTGGTTATTGCACAAAATCATAAGATAAATTCTCTGCTCAACGGTATAATCGGATATTGTTCTATCCTTAGTAACAAGATAAATAAGAGCAGTTTGGAAAACAAAGAATCAATAGTTAATATCGTGAAAAAGATAAAAACCAGCGGTGATTCGATCAATAAAATGATGAAAGATTTCGACAACCCGGACAATCAGGTTATAAAGGAGATTTTTGATACAAAAGAGTATCTTGACCTTGAGAAAGAATACCTTGAGAAAGATATTGTTTAATTCTTGCATTTACAACAATTATTTCTTATCTTCGCAGTCATGAAGAATACAAAAGAAAAGTCATATTCATTCCTTTACAATCCCAGACATTACAGTGAGATAGAGCTTTGGAAAAATATTACTGATGATGAATGGTATGATCCTCTCTGGCAACTGAGAAATTCAATAAGAACAGTTGATCAGCTCAGAAAGGTGATCAGATTAAATGATCATCAGGCATTTGAGATAAACAGTGTGATAGAAACTCTTCAGAAGGAAGGCAAGGAACCTTTCAGGATCACTCCCTATTACGCATCTTTGATGAGTAGAGACCCATTCCATCCGAAACTGCTTGAGGGAGACAAAGAACACCGGAGACTTGATCCAGTATTCTGGCAGAGTGTGCCTACTCCTGCCAATACTCTTTTTCCGAACGCCGGGAAAGAAGGAGCAATGTCAGAGGGAAAAAGAACTTATGGTTCGGCGTACCAGAGATACCCGAACAGAGTCGCACTTTTTGTTGCTGAGAACACAAGCTGCGCCTCTTACTGCGTGCACTGCCAGCGGGCAAAGTCGCTCGACACTACTACAGATGTAAACCTGAACGAACTCAACAAAGGACTGTACTACATTAGCTGCAACAAAAATGTGGATGAGGTTCTCGTTACGGGCGGCGATGCGTTGAGGATAAGCGAAAAAAGGCTTAAATATGTACTTGAGGAACTCAGTAAAATAGATCATATCCGTTCTATCCGTATAGCTACCAGAGTTCCGGTTGTTCTGCCCATGGCTGTTACCGGAAACATATTGAAGCTGATAAAGTTATCCGCCAATAAATATACTCAGGGACCTGAAAAATATGTGTATTTCATGACTCATATAAATCATTATCAGGAGATAACCGAAGATCTTTTTCAAGCAGTAAAACTGATAAGAAATCACGGGTTCACTATCAGGAATCAGACTGTTCTTTTAAATCATGTGAACGATTATTACAAAACTCTCGCCGAGACATTCAGGCGAATGTTTTGGGTCGGAGTCCATCCGTACTACCTTCTGCAGTGCCACAAAGAGAAGGGTATCTGCCACTTCATTACTCCTGTTCAAATAGGTGAACTTTATATGAAACACCTTCAGGGATGGGTATCGGGCGTTACAAGGCCCAGCTACGCCGTCAACATAGAGGGCGGGGGCGGAAAAGTCCTTCTTATGCCCTCCGGTTACGATCTGATGGGCAAAAAAATCTTCGATATCGAGAAAAAAATATCCGAGAGTTTTGCTACTATCCAGACATGGGACGGAAAGATTATAGCTAATTATGAAGCGCTTGGCAGAGCTACGAAAGATGAATATGATGAAGCTGTTAAAAGAATGGACAGATTCATAGGCAGAAAAGGAGTTTTTGTGCCCAAGATCATTATTGTTGATGAAAAAGGTAACAGGATCGAGACGACCAACAGAACAAGAATGCCGAATGTATCATGCTTAAAAAAGACATATCTTCTTAATTACGAAGCCGTCAAAGGGGAACTTCCGCTTAATAACCCAAACGACATTTCAGATATGCTTGACAAAGGCTTTGTAAAATCAAAATTTTCTAAAAACAGCTGACCTTTTACTTTCCGGAGTATTTTTTCAAATCCGAGACAGGCAGATCGAAAAGAAGAAAATCCCCTTCGGATTCCCAGCTTTTGAAATTTTGCTCTTTAAAAAGATTTGAAGCTTTTTTATCTTTGGGGTTTATCACAACACAAATACTTTCTTTTTTCATTGAATACGATATCTGTTTTGCTTTTTGAAAAAGCTCTTTGAAATATTTCGGATCATCCGCCTCCATCATGCTTATGAAAAGATCTTCCTTCTCCCTTTCCGAATAGAGAAATAATCCTCTTATACTTCCTTCCTTTTTCAAAACAACACATCTTCCCTTCTCGATATACTCCACCCTGATCATATCGTCTTCAAATGGCCTGATAACCCACGAATGACAAAGACCGTGAGGATTATTCTTTTTCCACTCAGATCTGTTAATGTAGTCCATCACATCAGACACATTATAAGATACTTCTGCTGTATTCTTCATGTACTTAGGAATATTCTTCAAATTCGGCAGCCTGTATGATTTATGGTCATACCTTCCGAGTATCCTAAAACCCATCTTTGAAAAAAGCCTTATTGAAGAATCATTCCTGAAATATGTCGCAAAACGGACTGTTTTAACCTTACTGTCATTTGCAAGACTGCAGAGTATATGATGCGTAAGAAATCTGCCAATTCCCTTAACCTCTACACTCATATCTTTTCTCAGACCTTCTATCCATGCGTCATTAGGAGTCAGCATAGAAAGTTTTTCAAAACCGATCAGCCTGTCGTTTTTATCAACAGCCGCAATGAACATTCCTTTTGGGTCATTCACCCATGATTCATAAACCAGAGGCATATAATCATGGCCGTCCCATATATTTCTGACGATCCTTTCCATTTCCGGTCTGTCGGAAAGCTTCATTTCTCTTATCTTCAGATCATTAACATCAAGTTTCAATGTTTCACCTTTTTGCTTAGTTTTTTAGAATATTCATCAATTGAAAAAACATACTGCATTTTTAACCTTTCCGGTCTTGATTCGTCTCCGATCACTTTTTTCTTCCGTGATTTCTTACCTACAGATATCAGGGCTATAACATCCCATTCTTCCGGTATTGAAAGCATTTTTTTTATTTTACGAACGGAAAATCCGGCTATAGCATGAGTAGCGAGGCCCATTTCAGTAGCTCTTAAGAGCATTTGCCCCACAGCAAGACCTGTGTCGAACTGATAATAGTACCTGTCCCTGATAACGCAGTCGAGATCCTTTTTTGAGATGACAGCTATAATGCAGGATGAATCAAACATCCATTCATTACCTTTGCTGATCGCGTCTCTAACCACATCAAGTTTTTCAGAAGACCTTATGAAAATAAATTTCCACGGCTGGTTATTGTAGCATGAAGGAGCGAAACTTGCAGCCTTTGCGAGCTCTCTTATTATTTCGTCGTTTATCTCAACCGGCTCAAGAGCTCTGTATGATCTTCTCTTTTCGATCGCTTTTTCAACTTTCATCTTTTACCCCGTACAGTTTATTTACAAGATAGTTTATCTTTTTTTCAGAATTACTGTAACAAATATCAGTTGCCGTCATTCTCCTGACCAGCGAATCTATTTTTTTTATTATATTCATATCAGGATCTTTTGGGAAAGGTAATTCTTCCAATGCAGACTTTAAAACTTTAATCCCGGGAAATTCAGCTTTGTAAATCCTGACGATAATTTCAGAATTCAAGATCGCCATTACCGACATGATCGTGTAACCCGGAAGATCAGGTATGAGGATATTCGCACTGTTGAGAGACAAAAAACCTGATCTGTCATAAGCAAAAACGGGTTTTGATGAAATAAACTTGTAAAAAAGCTTTTCTCTACCGAAAATCATGTTCTTCGGCACCTGCTGCATTCTATCGAAATCATCTGAAAGATAAACATGGTCGCCTCCTATCCTGTAAGGCATGATATTTTTACCTGTAACAGTTCGGTGGATATGTTTTTTTGTTTTCTTTTCAGACACGAAAACAGAATTATTCCCTGTTACGATACCTAGGCTCCACTCCGCTCTGTTTTTTAAAGTTATATGAGGAATTTCGAATATTTTTTTCACAAGTACTCTTTCTGTCTGCGAATTATATATATCGAATTTATTATACTTTCCATTTAGAAGATCAGATTGTAAAAGATACATGTTACATGAATTATTAACAGTATGGTCGTCAGAAGGTTTTTTTTTCTTCATGTCAATCCTTACAGCTTCTGTAAAAACCCCCGGAAATATCCTCCCGTAATTTTTTATTTTCAAAATCGAGGTTTTTTTTAAAATAAAATCTCGTAATTCTGAAAACCTTTTTACCGTTAAAACAGATTCAGGAAGAATGAAAGACATTATACCGTCTTTTTTAAGAACATTAAAAGATTTGCGTATAAAATATTCCAGTGAATCTTTTGATTTAGAATCCGGATATATCTCCTTTAAGTATTTAACCGCATCTTTTGAAAAATGAGCCCCCCATGGCGGATTAGTGAAGATAAAATCGAATTTTTTGCCGGTATCAACTGTCAGAAAATCGGCATTTGATATCATGCATTCATATCCGGCCAGATTTAGTTCCTTTTTCGTTTTTTCTGCTGCCGACAGATCAGTTTCATAACCGTAAAGTCTTACCGAATTGCCGTATTTTTTTGCAGCAGTGCTCAAAAATACTCCCGAACCGCAGCACGGATCACAAAAAAGAGATCCTTTTCGAATATCATAATCGTTTATTATCTCGCATACAATATTTTCCGGAGTATAAAAAGAACCGTTTAGTGCCTTGTAAGCATTGTCAGAAAATTTTTTATTGGCTCTTGATCTGAGTTTCCCTAAGTCTCCGGATCTTAAAGACCGTATCGTGTTTTCAATACCGGAAAAACCTGACCCTTCCCTGCGCAGAATACCTGATTTTGACCAGTTATGTACCGTAGCCTGCGAAACAAGAAGGCGGTCAGCAGCGTCCTTTACGGAAATATCTTCGTGAGAACTCTTCATTCTGCCGATCTTGCGGAAAATTCGCATCCGCAGTAGTCCTGCCTGTAAAGGTCATACTCTCTACTGATATCCAAAGATTTTTTAAAGCCGTTCTTTTTCTTGAAATCGGTATGAAGATATTTTATTTGGTAAATGCCGGAATAATGGGCACCGATCTCATTGATTCTGATTGAGTCTTTATGGGGACTTATAGTTAAAGTAGTAGCAAAATAATCAAACTTTAAATGTTGAGCTTTTTCAGCGGTTTTAGACAACCTGAGTTCATAGCATCTTGAACACCTCTCCCCTCTTTCCACATCATTTTCAAGACCAAATGAGCAATTTGCAAAATCAAGTGGGGAATATCTCTCGTAAATAACATTTATTTTTTTGTCTGTATCGTATTCTGACATAAATCTACTGAGCTCATCTTTTCTCCTGTTATGCTCACTTTCAGGATAGATGTTCGGATTATAGAAATAAAGCGTCGTGTCAAAATAATCCGATACCGCATCCGAGGCGTATGAAGAGCATGGAGCACAGCATGTGTGAAGAAGAAGTTTCGGTCTTTTTCCGGTTCTTTTTACAGCTTCCAACTCTTCTGTAAATTTTTTAAAATGGTCCATTATTTTAACTCCGTAAGAATCTCGTATCCGTTCGGCATTACCAGAACTGTATGCTCAAACTGGGCAGACAGGGATCCGTCTTTGGTTGTCACCGTCCATCCGTCCGATTTAGAGGTAATCACTTCATAACCGCCCATATTGATCATCGGCTCTATTGTAAAGCACATTCCGGGTTTAATTCTTATCCTGCCCTGTGAGGTATAAAAATGATAAACATGAGGATCTTCATGAAAATCGGATCCTATACCGTGCCCTCCATAGTCTCTTACTATTGAATATCCGAATTTTGTTACATACCTCTCTATAGCTTTACCTATTTCGGAAAAATATGAGTTTGATTTAACTGCACCAATTCCTCTATACATTGCTTTTTCCGCTCTTTCGACAAGGAGTCTGACTGACTCGGGCGCATCTCCGACAATAAATGTTTTTGAAGTATCTCCGTGATAACCTTCGACGATGACTGTTATATCAACATTCACAATATCGCCGTTCTTTAGTTCGACTTCCTGAGAAGGGATGCCGTGACAGACAACATTATTTACAGATGTGCAAATGCTTCTGGGATAACCTCTGTAGTTCAAAGGTGCCGGTCTTGCACCGTTTTTGACTATAAACTCATGACACAATGCATCAAGTCTTCCTGTAGTTTCACCATCTGCAACAAAAGGGGAAATATAGTCTAAAACCTGAGCGGCAAGCTTTCCGGCTTTACGCATTTTCTGTATTTCTTCCCTGTTCTTTATCTTTATCATTCAATAGCTTATATCTGTTTGAAAAGATCCGCCATTTCTATTGCGGAAAGCATTGCATCCCATCCTTTATTTCCGGATTTTGTTCCGGCTCTGTCTATCGCCTGTTCCACAGAATCTGTTGTCAGAACACCGAATATGACCGGGATTCCGCTTTTGAGACCGGCATGGGCCACACCTTTTGAAACCTCGGCCGATACATATTCGAAATGTGGAGTACTTCCTCTTATTACCGCTCCGAGACACACCACAGCATCGTATTTACCTTTTGAAGCAAGTTTCTGAGCAGTAACCGGGATCTCGAAAGCTCCGGGAACCAGTACGAGTTCAAGATCATCTCCTGAACCGCCGTGCCTGATAAAGCAGTCTTCCGCTCCGCCTATAAGCTTATTTGTGATCAGTTCGTTGAACCTCGATCCAACAACAGCTATCTTCAAGCCGTCCGCCTTAAGCTGCCCGTTGACAGTTTTCATCATATCCTCCGTTATTAGTTAATATTTTTCTGATTCTGAGCTACCGGAACCTTAATTATAAAAGTCGTTCCGGCTCCGACTTCGGATTCAATTGTTATTTCAGCCCCGTATGGTCTCAAAAGTGTTCTTACGCTGTCAAGTCCTATTCCGGTTCCTGTGGGTTCATCGCCCCTTGCATCTTTAAACTTTGGTTTAGTAGTAAAAAAAGGTTCAAAAATTTTAGATCTTATTTTATCAGGTATCCCTTTACCTGTATCCGCGATACTTATCTCTATTGATCCTTCTGAATATGAAACGGATATATTCATTTTTCTTATATCTGAGTCCCACATGGAATCAATTGCGTTTTTTAATATGTTCACGAAAACCTGTGAGAAGTCTGAATACAAACCGTATATTAGAGGGACATCTTTTTGAATACTTATCTTTTTTTCCACTTTGTTTTTGAAGAACTGATTGGACAGGAGGAATTCAAGCTCCTGTTCCATTACAAGTCCGAGATTAAGAGTTTCCCTGGTCAATGACTGCTGATCCCTTGCTTTCGACATCAAATTTTTGATTATTCCTGAAAGCTTACTTACTGACTGGTCTATAAGCTCAAAAAACTTCATTATATCATCAATGCTTTGTAGTATGCTTTTATCGCCCCCATATTTTTCAGAAAGTAATTCCCTGAATTTTATAAGCCTGGAATGCTGGAGCTGAGCACTGCTTTTTATTCCCGTCAGTGGAGTACTCATATTATGGGCAACACCCTGTAGCATCATGCCAAATTCCGCGAGCCGGGACTGATTTTGTACCTGAAGAGCAAAAGATTTATTTTCTGACTCCAGTTTCTTCTGTTCTCTCATGTCTCTACCTATACCGAGGCTGCCAATGACATTACCGTTGTGAACAAGATTTGATATCGAAAGATGTATGGGTATCTCTTCGCCGTTCTTAGCCATGTAAAGCACTTCTCCGGAAAACTTACCATCTTTATCCAGAGACTTAAAAAGCGCTTTTATATTATCCTCCTGCTCCTTGTTTTTTACAAGAAAATCTGCTATATGCCTTCCTTTCATTTCATCTGAACTGTATCCGAGTATAGTTCTCAGAGATGAGTTCACGCTGTTTATTCTTGCCTTTTTATCTGTTGCATATATAGTGTACAGTTCTGTCAGGGAGTTATAAATAGACATAAAAAGAGAGTTTACTTCCGAATCTTCGGACCTGGTACTGAAAGGACTGAACTTTATAAATAATCCGACTATGTTGTTTCCTTCATCAAGAACCGGATTCAGTTTAACAGATACCGTTACAGCTCTGCCTTTGTAGTCACTAAGGTCTAATCTTACAAGTCCCTCTTTGAATTTTTTAGCAAGAGCGTTTCTTACAATATTCTGAAACTTTACCTTGTCTCTTTCATGAACAGAATCAATTATATTGTTCCCGAAAAGTAATTTTCTCTGGCTGTTCATAAGTTTACAGAATTTCAGATTACAGTCCACAATTTTAAAATAGCTGTTGATCTCCACAAAATAATCTTGTGCAATATCAATATAATCCTGAACTACAGAACCTTTTCTCAGATATAATTCTTTAAGTTCAATCATCGTCACTCCTGTTCTATATTAAAGCTCTTCCCGTCATTTCAGGAGGTAGTTTCAAACCCATTATTTTTAAAACAGTTGGTGCAATAGAGGCCAGATTACCGTCTGAGATATCGTAGCCTTCCTTCAAGATCATAAAAGGCACCCTGTTCTTTGTGTGAGCAGTAAAAGGTACATTATTTTCCATCATTGATTCTGCGTTCCCGTGGTCTGCAGTTATTATCATAGTATATCCGCTTTTTAAGGATTCTTCATACAGCCGGCCTACGCATTCGTCAACAGTCTCAACTGCTTTCACCGCAGCATCAAATATTCCGGTATGCCCCACCATATCACAATTTGCCAGATTCAAAACCAAAAGATCATATATCTGTTCCGACATTTTTTTGCAGGTCGTTCCGGTCACTTCAAAGGCTGACATTTCCGGTTTGAGATCATATGTTGACACCTTGGGAGAAGGAATAAGTATTCTGTCTTCTCCGGGAAAGGACATTTCATTTCCGCCGTTAAAAAAAAATGTAACATGAGCATATTTTTCTGTTTCAGCTATCCTGAGCTGCTTTAATCCGTTTTTTGATATCTCCTCGCCGAGAATGTTTTCCAGATGCTGTTTGGGGGATATTACACTGAAATCAAAATCTTCCCTGTATTCTGTCATAGTGAGGAAGTCCAAATCAAGTTCCGGAGTTTCGAAAGGAAGTTTTTCAAGAGAGTTCAGAGCTATTGAAAGTTCCCTTGCTCTGTCGGCGCGAAAATTAAAAAAAACAACTGAGTCTCTTTTTTTGATCGTAGCTAAAGAAGTGCCGTTCTTAACAACCTGCTGAGGAAAAATAAACTCATCGGTCACACCCGAAGCATAGGATTTTTCGATTATTTCTGCCGCACTTATGCTCGACGCATTTTTATTCTGTACCGTCAGGCAGTCATACGCTTTTTTTAGCCTTTCCCATCTTTTATCACGATCCATCGCATAATACCTGCCGGAAACTGAGGCTATCTGCGCACCATAAGAATCGGCGAAACCCTCCAATGACTTCAGGAAACCCGCCCCGCTTTGCGGAGGAGTATCCCTGCCGTCGGTAAAAACATGGATGTATATTTTTTTCAGTCCCGCCTCTGATGCCGAGCGGATAAGCTCATAAAGGTGGGGAAGTGAAGAGTGTACATCTCCATCCGATACCAAACCCATCAAATGCAGGGAAGATCCTTTTTCTGCTGTTTTTTTATATAGATCCGCCAATGCGGGATTATTGCCGAATTCACCGTCCCCGATCATTTTGTTTATACGGCCGATGTCCTGAAACACTATCCTGCCGGCACCGATGTTCAGATGCCCTACTTCACTATTACCCATTGTTCCCTCGGGTAATCCGACTTCATAACCTGAACATACAAGTTCTGAAAACGAGAATTTTCTGAGAAAACGGGATATATTAGGCTTAGAGGCCTTTGCGACAGCATTATATTCAAAATCTCTACCGTTTCCGTAGCCGTCAAGAATGCATAATAAAACTCTTTCTTTCATCGTGCTAATACCCAAAGTAGATAGTTGCCCTATAGATCAGTCCGGAAATATCAAGATCCGGAACATTCCTTACCGACTCGAAACCGTAGTTTATTTCACTCTTGTCGGAAAACATACCGTAAATGTAACCGACTGATGCTCCGGCAGCAACTCGGGGTGACGCAAAAAACCTTACACCGTTCTCGGCCTCAAAAACATAGACCCCTGTAGTGTATTTCACAGATCTGTTATACCTGCTCAACAATCCGCTGCCAGGATCAAAAGAATCCCACATCTCTTCAAATGTCTGGTCGCCGTAATCCTGACTTATGATGATACTGGGTCTTCCGTAAGAAGCTCCGAAAGCTCCGAAAAATTCTAATTTTCCCGCCAGTACCTTTCTGTAGCTGAGTGACAGACCGAATCTCGAAAAAGCAGATTCTACTGATCTGTCAAGTTTGATATCGTTTTCAACACAACAATACTGATATTCGACAGTCCCTATTTTTCTTTGTACCTGTCCGCCCCTGAGATACTTTATTCCTATTCCCAATGCGGGGTTAAAAAAACCGTGAAGTTCAAAGCCGTAAGATAAATAATTTTTATCCGCCTCATCGAGACCGAACGATTTAAGATATCCACTCAAATCATACATAAAAGAAGGAGAATAAGTTGAAAAAACGCTAATATAACCGTTTTTAAAGCCTGCAGACTGACCTCTTCCTGCCGGCAAAGGTCGCGAGTTGGATTGAACCGGAAACATAAGCATGAAAACTATTAATGAATAAAATCTTATGGTCATTTTCGTTACCGCCTTTTAATTCAGACCTCATTATAAATGATTTTGAAATAATTATCAACAAAATTTCTGTCTTTTTTATATTGATTTATCATTCACTTTTGTCTTATATTTACAAGTGTGATGTATTATTCGTTGCACATACAGGATAATTAAACGGAGGTTGGCATGCTTAAAACAGCAGTGGCAGCATTATTAACCCTATTAACATCTCTGGTTTTTCTGTCATGCGCCCCCGGTGCAGGGGTGGCTGAGAGCAGATTTGCGCCGGATGACCCGACACACAAAATAGTTCGGGAAGAAGATCTTTCCAGAAGAGAAATGATAGACGGATACAGGATAAGGGTGGCCGCTGTGGACACCGAAAGAGAAGCTCTTGAAATAGAAAAGCAGGTAGCTGAAGCTATTCAGGAACCTATCTACATTGAGTTCATTGTCGATAAATATATGGTGTACGCCGGTGATTGCCAGGACAGAGATGAAGCAAACGAACTTCGGGATAAAATTTCTGCAATGGGGTTTCAAAGAGTTTATTCTGTACCGAGAAAGGTTTTCAGAAAAACCGAACCACCAAAGATAGTCTCACCGGTCTCCTCTGCACCCAGAACTGCACCGGAGGCAACTCAGGATATAAATGAACGCTTTGATCAGCTTATCGGTTACCGTGTCCAGATATTTGCAGCCCGCGATAAAAGTAATGCCGAAAGAGTGCGTTCGTCGGCGATGAGAGACATTCGCGAAAGAATATATGTAGTACTTGCCGATGACAATCTTTATAAAGTGCAGGTCGGTGACTATTTGGCAAGAATAGATGCAGAAAAGATGCGTGATAAGCTGAGATTGAACCCCAACTATTCCGATGCATTTATCCAGAATACATTTATTTTTCATGAATCTGCTCAGGACACCGGTCGTTTTTATATTCAGGTAGGTGCTTTTTCGACCAGGCAGTCAGCAGAAGACTTTATAAGTACAAGTCTTAATCCGCGCGGACACAGCAATACATTGATCCATTTTGATGATAACACGCACAAGGTCCTCGTGGGGGGGTATTCTACAGAAACCGAAGCTTCGTCTGTAAGAGAAACTCTGAAGAACAGCGGCTTTGAGGGTGCCTGGATAATAAGAAAATAAGATGTTGCTGATATATACTCATTGCCATGATACTGTGTTGAAAAAATCTTGGAAATTTTTATGAATCTTCGTTATTTGTGCTTTGTCCTGCTTTTGCCTATGCTTATTGTCCCGGGTATAGTTTTTGACCCTGAAACAAGTATAGCGATATCGACAGTTTTTGAAAGAGATGATTATGTTCCGGGTGAAGAATTTAAAATGATAATTTCCCTTTCTGTTCCGGGGGGTTATCATATTACCGGTGGAGAGCTGTTTTATTTTGATACAGAAAACTTTCCTGAACTCAATTCTGAAGCAATTCTGCTTTCAGGACAAATGCTGTACAGAGATGAGACTGTTTTCGCTGGAGATGTCTTATATGTTTTTGAAGGCATCTTTCCGGAAGAAAAGGACCGGAGTATTTATTTAGGTTATCAGATATGCAACGAGATAGAGGATTTCTGTTACATCCCTGTTAATAGAATCGTTAACGTCGATTTCAACAATATTGATGCCTCAATGTTCGCTTACAGCGTTTTACAAACTGTAGTTGATACCGGCAGCGGAAATATAGAGGGTGATTATTTCACATTTGAAGAAAAACTTGCCGGCATGTTCAGAGGCAGATCATCATGGTCATTGATAGTTTTTATCCTGGCTTTTATCGGAGGTTTTCTGACAAGTCTCACACCCTGTGTCTATCCAATAATTCCTGTAGTCATAAGTTATATGGGAGCAAAATCTGATAATAAAAAAAGTGCGGGGTTTTTTCTTTCTCTGTTTTTCGTTTCAGGACTGGCTTTAACTTATACCACCATCGGCCTTCTGGCTTCTTTTTTCAGCGGTGTCTTCGGTATAGGTGATTTTGCAGCCCATCCTGTGATCAGAATCTTTATTGCGTTAGTTTTTACTATACTCGCTTTGAGCATGTTCGGTTTCTGGGATATGACATTTCTATCATCAGAAAATCAGACGGGTCTTATGAATAAGGGCAAAAAAAAGAAAGGTATCGCAGGGGCATTATTTATTGGAATGGTTAGCGGACTGATAGCGGCTCCGTGCGTTGGTCCGGTACTGGCAGTTCTTCTAATACATGTGGCTAATGCCGGAGATGTCCTTTACGGCGGGCTCCTGTTCCTCACTTTCTCATTGGGTATGGGTATTCTTTTTATTGTTATTGGTACTTTTTCCGGTGCTGTTTCCGCACTGCCCGGTTCAGGTGTATGGATGATAAAGGTTAAAAAGGTCTTCGGTATTCTGATGATGGCAGCTGCTGTATATTTTATCAAGCTTTCAATCCCGGAACCACTTTATTTCGCTATTGTATCATTGCTTTTGTTTATGCTTGCCGGTTTTCTTGGCGCATTTTCAGGATTTAATAATAAGAATGCCGGCATTGCGGATTATCTTGGTAAATCTTCCGGACTTCTGGTCTTGACGGCTGCATTTATTTTTTCGGTAAAGACAGTTTCTGTGTTTACAGACATTCCTTTTTCAAGCAGTGTTTATGTAAATCCTGTACATAAAACAGAGGGCGTTGAATTTATAAAAACCGATAATGATATGTCAATAATTGAAAAAGCTGTAGAAAAAGCGCATGAATCAGATAAGATGATCTTGGTTGACCTTTGGGCAGAATGGTGCAAGAATTGCATTGAGCTTGACAGAAGAACATGGTCCGACCCGAAAGTCTACAATTATATTAATGAACATTTTATTCCGGTAAAACTTGATTTTACAGATAACAGAAGCCCTTTCTCGCGAAAGTTTATTGATAAATACAAAGATTACGGTTCATCTAATCTGCCTCTGATACTTTTTCTGGATAAGGAAGGAAGAGTCGTTGATACGGTTGTAGGTTTTCTGAATGCCGAAAGAATGCTGAACAGATCGTCTAACATATATGAAAAATACTCAAAATAAGGAGATATTATGAGCAGTGCACTTAAAGTAACCGGTTCGACTTTTGAAAACGAGGTCATTGGATCCGATAAACTTACAATTGTGAAATTCGGAGCCGTCTGGTGCGGCCCCTGCAAAAAAATGGATCCCATTATTGATGAGATCGCATCGGACAATCCTGATGTAAAGATAACTGCTGTAGATATAGATACGGACGGAGCAATAGCTTCTGAATACGGCATACTTTCCGTCCCAACAACACTCTTTTTCAAAGGCGGCAAGGTAATGTCATCTATTACCGGACTTGTCCCGAAAGCAAAACTTCAGGAAGAAATTGAGCGGTTCAAATAATAGTATCCTGATTTGAGTACTACTCTTTAAAGCTTTCGACTGTATAAACTTCAACGACAGGCTTGTTTTCAGTAAGATAATTTGCAGGCAATCCGGCTTTTATGCAAAGGTGTGCAAGAAATTCGTCCTGTTCAGGGAGTTGATCCCATACCTGCGGAAGAAAAGTTGAATTACCCGAAGAACTTTGAATGTAAACTCCGTGACTGCCGGGAATGATTTTTGTTTTAAGATCAGAGTAATTGGTATATACGATCTCCTTTCTGGCAGAAAGAACGGAAATTTCGATCCTGATCCTTTCTAATTCTGACTCTGAAACAGGGCGAAAACGCGGATCTTTAAAAGCTGCGTTCAGTGAATTATGGAACACATCGGAATAAAGAGGTCTGTATGCTTCCAAAGTTCCTATACACCCCCTAAGTTTACCGCCCGATTGTAAAGTAACGAATGATGCACCATTTTTTATAAGATCTTCAGGCGGATTAACCGGAAGAGTTGCGGATCCTGTTCGTAAAAAATCTGTTATTGCTTCTCTCGAAAGAAACAACATATATTTTCTTAAATCTTTGTCCATACATCAATATCCCAAAATTTTCCGGTACCGTTTGTTATCTCTCAGTATTTCCGCCGCCCTGATTATCACATTATCTGTACGATTAGATATCCTGTACCTTTCTTCGCTGCCCCATTTGAAAACAGAAAAATCTTTCTGAAGTTCTGTCCTGATGTCTTCTGTATGTTTATCGAACAATTCATGAACACGCTGTTTCATCAGACCGGCGGCAGATCGAACATGTTGAACGATCTCATCATCATATCCGTTATCGTCAAAATATTTCAATAAACTGTCGGAAAGATACTCGCCCCTTGTTCTATACCCTGATCCAATATTATCAAGGTATTCTCTAAACTCATTCAGAATACGATCGTCAACTTCGCCGTCATATTCCCGATCCTGATTAAGTTCCGTAAAATGATATAAGAAGTCCGTAAAATGATTATTCATACGCAAATATTGAATATACTCCGGAGTCCGTCGTGATTTGATTTCGATATCGGGTATAACACCCATTTCAGAAGCAACTTTTCTTTTATTAATAAGAGTATTAAAAAAAACTGTATCTTTTTCCGCCTTTAAATTTTTATCATCCTCAATTATATCCTTCTGTATCTGTCGGCCACTGGGAGTATAATATCTTCTTACTGTCATTTTAAGATTTCTTCTGTCGTGATTTCCCACATCGAAAAGCTGCTGAACAAGTCCTTTTCCAAAAGTCTGTTCTCCAATAATAACCGCTCTGTCATGATCCTGTAATGCACCTGCAAATATTTCAGACGCCGAAGCACTTGATCCGTTGATAAGAACAACTAAAGGTATCTCAGTATCAAGAGGTGTCATGTATGTGGTATATTCATTGTCTATTGTTTCACCGCGACCGCGAGTGAAAACGACCAGACTTCCTCTCGGTAAAAAACCACTTGTCAGTCTGACAGCAGAATCGAGAAGCCCTCCCGGATTGAATCTCAGATCTACTATCATGGATGAGGCACCTTCTGATATGAGTTTCTCAAAATGTCTGACAAAATCGCTATAGCTGGTAGCCGTAAACTGAGTGAGCTTTATATAACCGATACCGTCATCCATCAATTCTGAATAAGGAATGTTCCTGACATTAATATTTTCTCTGACAAGATTGAAATCAAGCGGTCTCTCAGACCCTATACGATTTATTTTGAGATTCACTCTGCTCCCTTTTTCACCCCTTAGATGAGTCGAGGCATCTCTCACTGTCATTCCTGATGTACTTTTTCCGTCAATAAATATTATCTGATCACCTGCTCTCAATCCTGCTCTGGAAGCGGGGGTGTCATCCATTGGGGAAATTACGGTGAGTGTTTTTTCCGGACCGCTGGTTCCGAGGAAAATGCCCAGTCCCCCGTATGTTCCCGTGGAAAGCTCATTGAAATGGTCAAGCTCTCTATCGCGAAGCAATACTGTGTAGGGATCTGTTGTAGAAAGCATTGCTCTGATACCTTCATTCATCATTTTCTCAATATCTGCAGTATCAACATAATTTTCATTAAAAGTCATCATGACATCAAAAAAAAGTCTTATATTGTCGGAAAGTTCTCTGTAGTAGTCTGAAGTTTTTTCTGAGCTTTTCACGATGGTAACTGTCAATAATGTGAATAGGATAATTCTTTTCATAATATATTTCTCTTTTTCATCTCAAATAATATACTTTTAAAAACAAGATCAGGCGTTAATGATCCGTCTATCAAACAGAACCGGTGCGGCTCTTTTTCGAGAATATTCATGAAACCCTCCCGGGTCTTTCTAAAAAATTCCTTTCCGGCTTTTTCCATTCTGTTCAGCTTTTCATTTCTTGATATCACCCTTGAATAAGCTTTCCCCGGTTCAACATCTATAAAAAAAGTAATATCAGGATAATATTTTTTTTCGCAGGTCGCATATGAATTCAATAGATCAATAACCTGATGCCCAAGCTCCCTTCCATAACCCTGATATGCCATAGTAGAATCCACATACCTGTCGAGAATGACGGTTATACCTTTTTCGATAGCGGGAGCAATTCTTGAACGCACTATCTGAGCACGACTCGCGATATATAGAAGAAGTTCAGTTTCCGGAAAAACATGTTCTTTAGTATCATCAAGAAGAAGTTCCCTGATCTTTTCAGCAAAAAGGTCCCCTCCGGGTTCTCTGAAAACTTCGCATTTTATACATTTCGAATCAAGATGAGATTTCAAAAGATTGATCTGGGTTGATTTGCCGGATCCGTCAAGACCTTCAAATGATATAAGCATTATAGTTTTTTCCGGTTATTATTCGTTTAGCGGCATTTTAACTCTTATTACATCGGGTACGATTATTGTTCTGTATATACCTCTCTGAGTTAGGGATTCCTGGAACTCTAAAGCCTCCGGCCTTGTTCTGAATTTACCTATCCTTATTCTGTAAAAGGGTCTCTCAAAAATCAGAAGAACATTATCTTCTCCGTAGTTGTCAACATACATAGACTCTCTGATCTTGGCTTCATTTATATCCTCACTCATAAAAACCTGTACCCTGAAACCATTTATATCTTTGTAAACACTGTCGGCTTCGGCCGTTTCCGTTACTGCATACCTCTGTTCGAACAATTCGGGTATATCATTTTTGGCATCAATTTTCAAATCTCTGAAAACAGATCTGCTATCAGTATATCCACCTGAAGGTATAAATCCCCTTGACATCTCCGATCTTACTACAGATGAGTTCAGCAGGAAAAGGGGGGTAACCGTAACTAAAAAAACAATTATCTTCATCATAGGATTAGTAGTACTCATTTTTTAACATATTCAGTTCTTCAATAAGATCCGCCTTGATCTTAAGGATTTCATCTCTGTATGAATTCAGATTCTCGGCATATTTATAATTTTTCGGTTCTTCTTTCGATTTTTTATAATAATAGAATATCTCCTTCTTGGCGCATGATGAGGCATATTTAAATCTCGCATGGGCCAGATCAACGAGCAGATCATAATTCTCGTTATCCTCATCAACGAGTTTAGTTGCATCATCCATTTTCTTTTTGTATTCACC
>SLFX01000165.1 GCA_007124045.1 Candidatus Delongbacteria bacterium
ATGAGGCTGCTTTTCCGGCATAAGGATGTGCTAAGATCTCATCTCAGGGCGATCATCAGATCCTCTTCCCGTGGAAATGTTCTTATACTTATCCCTTTCGTTGCTGACCTGACTGAGATAAAAAAAACTCTCGCTCAAATCAGATCAATAAAAAACGAATTGAGGGATGAAGGATGTCCTTTCGATGAGAATATCCGTACGGGAGTCATGATAGAGATCCCGTCTCTTGCTCTGATAGCGGATGCCGCAGCAGGAATAGTTGATTATTTCAGTATCGGCACAAATGATCTTACTCAATACGCTCTCGCCGCAGACAGAGATAATGAAAGAGTCGGAAATATTTACGACTCATTCCATCCTGCCGTATTAAAAATGATAGATATGTCCGTAAAGGCCGCGTCGAAAGCAGGCATCCCATTGGGTATCTGCGGTCAAATGGCAGGTTATCCGATGGCAATTCCTCTGCTTATAGGCCTTGGTATCAGAGAATTCAGCGTAACGCCCTTTCTTCTGCCTTCAGTTAAAAAGGTCATCAGAAGGATGGACACTTCCGAATGTGCTGAAATCGCAAAAAAATGCCTTGGCGCATCTACATCCCGTTCGGTTATGAATCACCTTTCGGGCTTTTTCGAAAAATGGGTGGGAGAAAATCCTTTACCCTAGCCCTTTTTCCTATAAACTGTGTATTGACATTCCAAAAATACTTTCAGCCGCCTCCAGAACACACTCACTCAATGTAGGGTGAGAATGAACCGACTTTATAAGGCTATGCAGAGAAAACCCGTTCCGTTTAACAATTACAAGTTCCTGTATAAGGTCTGATGCGTGCGGTCCGACAATATGGGCACCGAGCACCTTTTCTCCGGACATGTCCGTAAGTATCTTGACGAATCCGTCTGTCTCGCCAAGCCCCCTCGCTTTGCCGTTGGCGGCAAACGAGAACCTTCCCGTTCTATATGGTATTCCCGAACTCTTAAGGTCCTGCTCCCTTGCCCCTACTGACGCGATCTCCGGTGAAGTGAATACAGCTGACGGTATAGAGCTGTAGTCCAAGGTTTCGGGATGCCCGGCAATATGAGAAACTGCACACAAACCCTGGGCTGTAGCAGTATGCGCAAGCATCATTTTTCCGGTAATATCGCCGATAGCGTAGATGTTGGGAATGTTAGTCTGCATAAATTTATTTATTTTTATATATTTATCATTTTCCAGTTCAATACCCATGGCCTCTATACCATTACCTTTGATGTTTACCGAGCGTCCTCCGGCACAAAGAACTTTATCAAAACATTCCTCTGCCCCGTTACTGAACTTCACCAAAATCTTTGACCGCTCAAGAATTCTGACTTCACTGACACTTGTTTTAAGCTTCGTATTTATTCCCTTTTTCCTGAACGCAGCCTGTATTGATCTGGATACCTGAACATCTTCGGCCGGTAAAAGATTCTCAAGCATTTCAACTATTGTTATTTGTGAACCGAGCTCAGAAAATATTCCCGCAAACTCACAACCCACAACACCGCCGCCGATTATTAGAAATTTTTCCGGGATCACGGTCATGGATAATGCTTCATTACTTGTTATTACATTGATCCCGTCAATACTGAAGCATGAAAGATCTAAAGGTTCCGAACCCGTTGCCAGAATAATATTTTCAGCCGTGACCTCTCTACCAGAATCAGTTGTTATCTGATTGCTGCCTGTCAGGACCGCAAACTCATTAACATATTCGATCTTCCGGTTTTTAATAAGCTTCTCCAACCCATCTACAAGTCCTGAAACTATTTCGTCTTTCCTCCGGATAATCTTTTCAAGGCTGAACGACACACCCTCTACTTCTATTCCGAATTCGGTTGATTTTCTTATTCTGGCAAGCAGATCGGTTGATGATAATATAGCTTTTGTCGGGATACAGCCCCAGTTCAGGCAGGTTCCGCCGGGCTTTTCCTTTTCGAAAAGTATCACTTTCATTCCGAGTGCCGCTGCCCTTATTGCCGCCGCATAACCTCCGGGACCGGCCCCGATTACTCCAAGATCATAATTCATTATATATTCCCCGTAAATTCATTAATAAAAAAGGCTACGATCAACGCAGCCTTTTTTATACGATTCGATCAAATTTTTAATCTACCGAAAGAACCCTGAACTCGATCCTTCTGTTCCTTGCCCTTCCTTCAACAGTTCTGTTGTCAGCTACAGGTCTGTCAGGACCGAAACCTACAGCAGTAAGCTGATCCTGAGGTACTCCCACATTGTCAACAAGATATCTCATTACAGATTCCGCTCTCTGCTGCGAAAGCCTCATGTTATAGGCTCTTGAACCCTGACTGTCGGTGTGTCCCTCGATCTGAATTCTGATACCCGGGTTGTCGCGGAATATATTTCTTGCTTCATTGAGAACCTCAAATGAAGAAGGTACAAGATCGGCTTTTCCAAGTTCGAAATATATATTCTCAAGTTCAATAGTATCATCCTTCTGGAGAATTATTCTCACAATAGGACAGCCATGTTCGTCAACCTCTGTTCCTGGAGGAGTGTCGGGACATCTGTCAATACCTGTACAAATGTGTGCGTACAGTTCAGAAAGACCCAGTTCGCTTACCCAAGGATCACAAACGCCGTCACCGTCGCTGTCAGGATGCGGACATCCGTGCTCGTCAACCTCTGTTCCCGGAGGAGTGTTCGGACACTTGTCCAGATAATCGGGGACACCGTCACCGTCTGAATCGATCGGGCATCCGTGCTCGTCAACCTGTACGCCGGGAGGTGTATCGGGACACTTATCGCGATAATCGGGGACACCGTCACCGTCTGAATCTATCGGGCATCCGTGTTCGTCAACCTCTACGCCGGGAGGAGTGTTAGGACACTTGTCGAGATAATCAGGTACGCCGTCACCGTCTGAATCGATCGGGCATCCGTGCTCATCAACCTGTACACCCAAAGGTGTATCCGGACATCTGTCATACCTGTCGGGTACTCCGTCGCCATCGCTGTCAGGCAGTGGTCCGCCGAAAGTAAAATTCAGGCCGATGTCAAATGAAAGGTTGTTGTGAAAATCAGTTTCAAATGAATCGAACTGATCAAGATTGTTGATTGACATTATATGTCTCACATCGGCTCTAAAAGCTATCCAGTCGTTAAAATAGTACTTAAAACCGCCGCCGTAATTTAAAAGCGGATCCATATTGTTGTCAAAACCGTCGGGAGCAATGTTGTATCCACCCACACCGAAAGCAATATAAGGATTTACTCTGTTTTCAGGGAAGAAGTGGTATAAGGCTCCGAGATGGAAAAGCCAAAAGTCCACCTTGGTACCCTGATACATTGACCAGGGAGAATAATCTTCTTTACTTGTTGTTGACGCAAAACCACCTGTGGCTTCTATACCCCAGTTATCGGTAATGTTGTATCCCAGTCTTAATCCGTACATCGGAGCATGATTGAGATTAAAATAAAGGTTATCTTGGAAGAAGTATGCCCCGAGGTATGGGGATACATCTACGGTTCGCATTCTGATCTCCGCAGACAGCGATGCAAACAAAAACAGTATCGAAACTGCGCAGACCCTGACCATAGTCCGTCTTTTTTTCATTTAATCCTCCTTGCTAATTCCTTAAATTAATTTACCCTATTTCCCACTCCGGCGTATCCTGTTAACAAAGTCATGACATTGAAAAACCGATACCCGAAAGCACCGCCATCAGCATCAAAGACCGGATAACGCGGACTTAATGACTAAATATATGTACTAAATTACAAATGAACAAGTGTTTTTTTCTGTATTTTTTATTTGACGAAATGCTTCGTACATGATCACAGCAACTGAATTGCTCAGGTTCAAAGATCTGATATTTTTGCTCATGGGAATAAAGATTCCTTTTTCTTTGTGCTCAGTATGTATGCATTCAGGTAAACCCGCGGTTTCCTTCCCGAACATAATATAATCTCCTGTCGAGTAGGATTGCTGATAATATATTTTCCCGGCTCTCGTGGAAGCAAAATAAAACCTGTCCCGCGTATCGTTCTTCTGGAAGAATTCATCCAGATTTCCGTATATTTTCAAATCTAAAAGATCCCAGTAGTCGAGCCCTGCTCTTTTTAACAGCCTGTCAGTTATCTTAAATCCGAGAGGCTCTATAAGGTGCAGAACAGAATTCATGCCAACACAAAGCCTACCGATATTTCCTGTGTTATATGGTATTTCCGGCTCGAAAAGAACAATATTTAAAAACGCGTCATTCATTATATCTTTGTTCTGCATTTAAAAGCAAAAAAGAGCCTCAGACTCTTTTTTGCTTTAATATTTTTGAAAAATTCTTAAATCGGAACAGGATCAGTTCTCTATCTCTACAAATTTTCTTCCGCGTGCTTTTGTAACGAATTTCACCTTTCCTTCGGCAAGTGCATATAGAGTATAGTCGTTCCCTATGCCTACATTTTTCCCCGGATGAAACTTCGTGCCTCTCTGTCTTATTATAATTGAACCTGCTTTAGCTGCCTGTCCGCCGAAGAGCTTCACACCGAGCATCTGCGGATTACTGTCCCTTCCGTTCCTTGAACTGCCAACACCTTTCTTGTGAGCCATATCGTCCCCGTTTATCTCTGATTAACTATTTCTTTTACTTTTAAAACTGATAAATGCTGCCTGTGCCCCCTTTTAACCTCATATCTCTTTCTTCGCTTCTTTTTGAAAACGACCACCTTTCTGTCCTTTTTATTTTCCAGAACATCAAAAACGACCGAAGCTCCTTCAACATAGGGACTTCCGAAAGTTAAATCTTCGCCTTCGCCTACAGCAAGAACATTGCTAACCGTGAAATCAGCACCTTGCTCAACCTTTAGTCTGTCAGTTTTTATTATCTCGCCGGGCCTGACTATTTCCTGTTTTCCCGATATTTCGATGACCGCGTACATCAATGCACTCCGTAATTCGTTAAATTTCGAACTCGCAAATATAATACAAAGATATTTCGATGTCAAGCGATTTTTTTTGCTTTAAAGCATAATAATTCATTTGACAATTCAGAGCTTCGGAATTATATTTACCGTTCGCGAAACTGGTGGCGGTACACCGGATCGTTTTTGATTTGTATTTATTTACGATAATGGAGGTTTAAGGTTTTATGAAGGAACGCAACAACTTGATCAGGTGGATAATATTTGTAATTCTGCTTTCCTGGGCAGTTTACTCGCTTATACCAACCTATCAGACATATTTTTCGTCAGAAACAGAGATCATTGAAAGGATCAAACTCAAGACTGATCTCGCATATGCTTTGCAGAAGCAGGATTTGGGTGAGGAACTGACTGTTTTCGAAACCAGACTTATCGAAGAATTGGGATCAGATCCGGAGTTTACAACTCTTTCTCAGGAAGAAATTGAAAAACTTGCAGCTTTTGAGACCCGTAATTTAAAAAGTTTGAAACTCGGACTTGATCTGCAGGGAGGAATGCATCTTGTTCTGGAGATCGACTACAAGCAACTGCTCTTAAATCTGGCCGTAAAAACTGACAGCCGGCTTGAAGACATTCTTGATCTGGCCGAGAGAAGATCTGCTAACGATAAAGATCTGTATTTCGAAGAGGTACGGAGGGCTTTTGCAGAAAAGAATATCCCGATGGAAGAGTATTTCGGAAGCCCCGGTGATACTGAAACCTCACTTCTGAGATCTTTTCGGGAGACAGCCGAGACCGGTATTCAGACAACGCTGGAAATACTGAGGAACAGAATAGACCAGTTCGGTATTGCGGAACCGTCCATACAGAGCAGGGGTGATCACAGGATAATAGTTGAACTCCCGGGCGTAAAGGACGAACAGAGGGCAACTAATTTAATAAACCAGGCTGCTTTCCTTGAGTTCAAAATTGTGGCGACCGATGAAGATTTCAGAAATAAGATCGACGAGATAGATGCCGTAATGAAAGACATCGCGTCAAGAGCTGCAGGTACGGATGATAGCGGAGAAACAGAACCTGATGATACTTTTGACGAAGATGAAGAGCATGAGGATCCGGGAGCTGCAGACCCCACTGAACTTTTCAGAGGTGAAAGTGATCTTTTCGCTGCCGGAGATATAGAAGATGACATTGACCTTGAAAATCCGTTTAAGTCACTTTTGACCGGAGGAAGAAGAGGCGAGGTGTATGTCTCTGAAGTTAACCGAATCCGCGTGATGGAGATATTAAGAAATGACCGGATAAGAAGTATTCTCGGAAATTATGAGTTCGTGTGGAAAAACAGACCGGACATTTTCAACAACGAAGCTTATTATGAAATAATGCTTGTAGAAAGAAGGGCTGTTCTTGACGGAAGGTCAATAACCAACGCCAACGCCGCTCTGGCGGGAGAAACTTCTGCATCAGGAGGCTGGGAAGTGCCTTTTGAGCTTGATACGGAAGGCGGAAGAATTTTTTCCGAGGTGACAGGAAACAATATAGGCAGAAGGCTGGCGATCATACTGGATAACAGGCTATATATGGCTCCCAACATTCAATCAAGAATACCTCACGGAAGGGGAGTGATAACCCTGGGCGGCGGCAGTGCAGATGAAGCAAGAGATCTCGCGATTGTTTTGAAAGCCGGTGCTCTTGAGGCTCCTCTTGAAGTCATGGAAAGAAGGATAATCGGTCCCTCTCTGGGAAGTGATTCGATAGAGAAAGGTGTAAGATCGGCACTTATCGGGTTTTCACTCGTTGTTGTATTCATGATTTTCTGGTATAAGCTGAGCGGCCTTTTCGCCGTAACAGCTCTAATCCTTAACTTCATATTTACCCTTGCATCTTTAAGCGCTTTCGGAGGCACACTTACGCTGCCCGGTATTGCAGGTATCATTCTTACCATCGGAATGGCCGTGGATGCAAACATAATTATTTTTGAAAGGATTAAAGAGGAACTTCTTGAAAGAAATACCGTGCTTACCGCACTCAACTCAGGTTACGAAAGAGCTTTTAATACTATATTCGACTCTAACATTACGACTTTTATTGCGGGGATTACACTCTATCAGTTCGGCACAGGTCCTGTAAGGGGTTTTGCACTGACACTTATGATCGGCATAATGTGGAGTATGTACACTTCTGTAGTAATAACCAGGCTTTTTTCCGACCTTTACATTAAAGCTAACTCTAAGAAAATAAGTATATAATCCGGCTTGTTAACGCTAAAGGAGCATAAACATGGCAAATAACAGAATCAATTTCGTAGGAAAAATAAAAACCAGCCTTATAATATCGGCTTCTGTAATACTTTTGGGGATTATTTCCATTTTTTCACAGGGAGGTCTGAACTACAATATTGAGTTCAGCGGAGGTTACCTTATGCATGCAGGGTTTTACGAAACTGTAGACATTTCGGAGCTCAGATCCGTTTTTTCTGAAGATGAAGACCTGAGAGGCATGGAGATACAGGAATTCTCCGATATCGGAACTGCAATTTCCGAGTTTGAGACAGAGGTCGTACTCAAGTTCAAAAAACCTGGCCGGGATGTGAGTTCCGTAGAGGATTCGGTCGTAAGTCTTATTAATGAAAAGTACGGCGTTGACTCTTATGAGGTGAGGCAGTCATCGAGTATAGGTCCCAAAGTTGGTGATGAACTTAAAAATTCAACCGTTCAGGCTATTATATGGGCCCTTATCTTCATTCTGATATATATTACGATAAAATTCAGATTCCGTTTCGGGATTGCGGCAATAGCAGCATTGTTTCACGATGTTCTTATAACCGTGGGAATGCTGTCTTTTCTGGGTTTTTTCTTCAATATTGAGATTTCCCTGTCTGTAATAGCAGCTGTCCTTACAATAGTGGGATACTCTTTGAATGATACTATTGTAGTGTTCGACCGGATCAGGGAAAACATCAAGAAACTTGAGGGCATGGAATTCGATAAGATGATCAATGTCTCTATTAACGAGACTTTAAAAAGGACAATGCTCACCTCTCTTACAACTTCGATAGTTGTACTGATACTGCTTATCTTCGGAGGCGAAGTCCTCAGAGATCTTTCAACGACACTGCTCATAGGTGTTATTGCGGGAACATACTCTTCCATATTTATTGCGGCTCCCATACTTATCCTGTGGGAATACAAAAGAATGCAAAAGCGAAGAAGGCTCGCAAATGCCTAAATCATTTTCCACGGAGACTAAGATTTGAGTATTACTATAGCTGTCGGTGCCCAATGGGGCGATGAGGGAAAAGGAAAAATAATCGACCTCTTAGGCTCTGATTCAGACTATGTTGTAAGATATCAGGGCGGAGCCAACGCGGGTCATACTGTAGAAATAAATGATAAAAAATATATTCTCCATATTATACCTTCAGGAATACTTAACAAAAGAGCGGTATCCTGCATCGGAAACGGAGTCGTTTTCGACTTCGAATCTTTTATAAACGAGCTCAATACACTCAATTCTGCGGGCGTCGATACAGAGGGCAGGATCATTATCAGCCCTTATGCACATGTTGTTATGCCCTATCATAAAGAGACAGACAGGTATCTTGAAAAAGACAGGCTTTCAAAGATCGGTACCACATTTAAGGGTATCGGACCGGCTTATCAGGACAAAATTTCAAGATGCGGGATCAGGGTCGCCGATATCATTGACGATGATTATTTTCCCGTTACTCTCAAAAATAATATTGAGCTTAAAAACAGATATTTTGATGCTATTTACGGTGAAAAGAATAAGTTCAGTTATGATCAGATATACGATCTCTGCAAAACAAAATTTTCAATAATCAAAAAATATGTCGGAGATGTTTCTGATGTGATAGAAGAAGCTGTAAAGAGGAAAAAATCCGTTCTTTTTGAGGGAGCTCAGGGTACTCTTCTCGATATTGACCACGGAACCTACCCCTTCGTTACTTCATCCAACACAACGGGCGGCGGTGCGTGCACCGGCACAGGTATAAGCCCTACAAAAATCGATAATGTCCTCGGAGTAATGAAAGCTTATACAACAAGGGTCGGTAACGGACCTTTTGTAACGGAACTGTTCGATGAATACGGTGAACACCTCGCCATACAGGGACATGAAATAGGTACCACTACAGGCAGAAAAAGAAGATGCGGCTATTTTGATGCTCTTATCGCAAAGTATTCTGTCAGGATTAACGGAATATCGACCATAGCCTTAACCAAGATTGATGTTCTCGGAGGAATGGACAGGATCAAGATCTGCGTGGGGTATAAGCATAAAAACACCGTTCTGGATAAATTTGTTCCTCTGGCAAATATACTTGAACATTGTGAGCCTGTCTATGAAGTTCTTGACGGATGGGAAGAGGATATTTCCGAAATAAGATCTTACGAAAAGCTTCCGGAAAACACCAGAAAATATATTGAATATATAGAAAAGATCACAGGCGTACCTGTGAGCATTATCTCCGTCGGTCCGAAAAGAGATCAGTCAATTTTTAGATAAAAAAAAGCGGCCGTAAGCCGCTTTTTTTAACGATTTTCCGCAGTTACTTCACAAGATCAAGAAGATCGACATCAAAACCGTCCTCTTTTGAAGTGTTTCCTTCAAACCATACGCAAATAGGATCGCCGTCTTTAAGGCCTTTTGATTTCCATGCCTCGTCAATCATTGTAAAAGGCATTTTCTTCTCTGCGCCGATAACTGTTTTTACCGTCATGTCAGGTCCGCCTGATTTTAACCTGACTACCTGCCCTTTCTTGAATTTAGCCATTATTTTGCTCCATTTTTTTGTTTAATTTGTTATTTGCGGTCATAACCTTGTCTCAAATATAAATATATTCACTGTCATATACAACTATAATTTTAATATTTTAAGTCAGCTCTTCAATACAAAAGTCATTATCAGATAGATAAAATAAATAGTTAACAACAGGATGCCCGACTTTTTCGACAGCCTGTTGGTTTTCCGGCCAAGCATAAAAAGCATTACCGTGACAAAAAGCATTGCCGGACCCCAATAAGTTATATTGTCGGGGTTGACCGAAAATGGTTTCACAGTAGAGCTTATACCGAGAACGAACAGGACATTAAACACATTTGACCCTATAATGTTGCCCACTCCGATCTCGGCATTATCTGTCCTGAACGCCGATATGCTGGCTGCAAGTTCGGGTAGTGAAGTACCTATTGAAACTATTGTCAAACCTATGGCAAGTTCGCCCGCCCCTAATGCAAACGCAATCCCGGAAGCTCCTCTTATTGTCAGAGCAGAACCCAGATAGAGTCCTGCTATTCCGCCCAGTATGAGAAAAACATCCTTCATCCTGCTGTTGTGCGCTTCGATCTCTTCAAAAATAAGTTTGTTTTTGGTGCTTTTCGCTCTCCGGTAAACATAATAAATGTATGTTACGAACATAAGTACCAGTACGAAGCCGTTGATTCTGGTAATATCTCCGTCGAACATGAACATATAAAAAACAGCCGAAACAAAAATAGTTATCGGAAGGTCAACTCTCATCGTCATTTTTTCCATTATCACAGGAGTCAGAACTGCGCTGATCCCCAGTACCAGAGCTATATTTGCAACATTACTGCCGAGAATATTACCTATCCCGATATCGCCTTTGCCTGTAAGATTTGAAATAAAACTCACAAAAAATTCCGGTAAAGAGGTTCCGAAAGCTACCACCGTAAGACCTATTGCGAAGGGATCTATCTTATATGAAAAAGATAAGGAGGCCGCACCGTTGATTAACGCATCTCCGCCTTTAAGCAGGGCATATAGACCGCCCGCAAGAAACAGAGACAGAAGTATTATATTTTCCGTTTCAATTATATTTATCAGCAATTCCATTATATAGGTCTTAAAAATAATTAACGATAGAGAATTATTGCCGGAATAGTATTTTTTTCAAGCTGATACTTAAAATATCTGTCCGTCATACTCGCTATAAAATCACGAACTTTTTCCGCATCATTAGTATCTGAGAGATATCTTTCTCTCTTGGAATCGAGAAAGTGTCTGAAAATATCCGACTGCCTGTTATTTGTTGAAATATCTTCAAGGAAAGTATCGAAAAGTACGCTAAATCCGTTCTTTATCTTTTTTCTTTCATGTTTAAGATTTTCGTTGAGATATATTGCTTCGTAATTAAACTTTTTAAGCCTCTGCAACGCATCTGATACTTTTTCCGAAAATCTCAGGTGATTTTTTCCGTAGCTGTTAACTATTATATCTTTTACCAGAGTGTCAATTATCACGCTGTTGTTGGTTCCGAGAATAAAAGCTACTTCTCTGGGTATCTCACTTCTTTTTAACAGCCCCAGGTGTATAGCGTCCTCTATGTCTGTTCCGATATATGCTATCGTATCTGAAACCCTTATGACACAGCCTTCCATTGTCATCGGAGATTCATTTGTTACGGGCGTTATGTTCCTGTCCAGATATTTCAAAACATCCCCCTCTGTCCTGTCAAGGTCAGGGCTGATCTTTTGTTCGTGGATCTCTCCGTTGTGTGATAATATTGCGTCCTTCGTCTGAAGGGTAAGATTCATTCCTTTGCCTTTATATGACATTTTTTCAACAATATAAAGACTGTGAACATTATGGTTAAATCCCCCTATTCCGTGCTCGCGGCAAAGAATATCAAGATACTTTTCGCCGTCGTGCCCGAAAGGAGTATGCCCGAGATCGTGTCCGAGAGCCGCAGCCTCTATAAGATCCTGATTCAGAGAAAGAGCTTTTCCGATAGTTCTGGCGACCTGAGCCACATACTGTATGTGGATTATCCTGTTTGTTATCTGTTCGTCCAAAAGAGACGAGAAAAAAATAACCTGGGTTTTTCCTGCAAGCCTCTTGTACGCTCCTGAGTACATTATCCGGTCCCTGTCAACGGAAAAAGGCAACCTTATTTCGTCGCCCTTTTCTTTCTTTCTTACTGCTTGTGAGTTTTTGCATGCAAATTCTGACAGGAGAGAATCATATCTCTTCTCTATTTCCTCGCGTATTTCCGAGTGTCCTTTCATTTGTCGTCCCTCACTCTCAGTTTGCGGTCCTTGAAATGATAGCTCACTATTATCCTGTATTTCTTTTTACCTATATCCTCTCTTGCGATCACATGAGGATACCCGTCCTTTCTGAAAACCCTCATTATGAATTCATGTGAAAAATTTCTGGTCACAAGTCCCGCCGCTTCAAGTTCCTCCGGAGTAGTCAGATTGGGGTTGTCGGGATCGTCTGTTACCCAATAGCCATTTATATCATAGTGAGCCTGTATAAGAGAAACATTTACCATTACCGCATTCTTCAGAACTGAAACAACTGCTTTTCTGACATACATTCTGTATGATACAAGAGTAAGCGCAGAAAGTACAGATACAATAGTTGCCACTACTATCAGTTCTACGAGAGTGAACCCTTTGCGACGACTTATTTTCATTCATTCCGCCTTTATTTGATCAGTCTTCTTTGATCCCCAACCTTTTAAGAAGTGCTTTATGGCTTACGGGGCGACCTCTGAATTTTTCGAAAAGTATATTCATGTCCTCGCTGTCGCCTTTTTCGAGAATATTCTCCATGAATTTCTTTCCGGTCTTTCTGTCGAGGATCGTCTTCTGTTCTTCGAACGCTGAAAAGGCATCCGCATCGAGAATGTTCGCCCACATATAGCTGTAATATCCTGCCGCATAACCTCCGGCAAATATGTGACTGAAGGCCGCTTCCGTGTATGAGTCCTCTATAAAGGGTGTCTCATTGTATTTTTTGTACATTTTTTTAAATACATCATGTGCTTCAGGCATGGTTTTTTTCATACTTTCTGTGTGATGAAGGCTCATGTCGAACATTCCGAATGTGATCTGCCGTCTTGTATTTACAGCTTCCATAAAGTTTTTGGATTTTATAAGCTTAGCCATGAGAGCATTAGGCATGGTTTTTCCGGTTTTATAATGCTTTGTGATAAGCTTAAGACCTTCTTTACAGCTAACAAAATTTTCATGAAAGGATGACGGAAGTTCAACAACATCCCACTTAACGCGGGCTCCGGATGTCGACGACAGTTCTGTCCTGCTCAATGCTCCGTGAAGAGCGTGACCGAATTCGTGGAACAGGGTCGTGACCTCGTCATATCTCAGGAGTGAAGGTTTTTTACCCACAGGAGGTGTGAAATTGCAGTGAATTCCCACCTGCGGTACTCTTTCTTTTCCTTTTAGTGTTTTACCGGAAACATACTGGTTCATCCATGCACCCGGTCTTTTCATTCCTGTTCTTGGATAAAGATCTATGAAAAGATACGATCTGAGCTTATTTTCTTCATCGAATATTTTATATACTGTTACATCTTTGTGCCATACGGGAATTCCTTCAACTTTTTCGTACTTGAGACCATACAATTTGCCCGTTATCTCAAAGAAACCTTTTATAGTATTATCAGCCTCAAAATACTCGCTGACCTCGTTTTCGTTAAAAGAATATTTTTCCTCTTTTAGCTTGTTTGTCCAGTAAGAAGTTTCCCAGGGCATCATTGTCCGGGACTTTATCTTCTTTACGGAATTTCTCAGGTCAACTATTTCTTTAAATTCCTTTTTGGATATTTTATCCACTTTTGTAGCGATATTGTCGAGAAAATCCATAACGACCTCGGGAGATTCAGCCATTTTTGTCTCAAGAGATAGCTGTGCATATGTTTTAAACCCGAGAAGGTTCGCCTTTTGTTTTCTAAGCTTTAGTATCTTAACTACGAGTGGCCTGTTGTCCAATTCTTCGGCCGTCCCTCTTTTAAAATATTCGCGCCACAGCTTTTCTTTTAAATCATCATTCTCCGAATATTTCATGAAAGGCAGAAAAGACGGCATATCAAGATTGAAAACCCAGACATCCTTTCCTTTCTTATTCATTTTTAGCGCTTTTGCTTTTTCTTTTGCACCGGTTATGACATCTTCGGGAAGGCCTTTGAGATCTTTTTTGTCCGTAATTACCAGATTATAAGCCGACTTGGTGACATTGTCCGAAAATTTAAGTGAAAGATCCGTAAGTTGAAGATTGATCTTTTTAAGCTTCTCCTTGTCCTTTTCATTCAGTTCTGCTCCGGAAAGAATAAAACCCTTCATTACATTTTCAAGATGCCTTTTCCTTTCGCCTTTGAGCTTTTTTGCATCAGCTGAATTACTGTATTTCTTATACATCTTGTAGTTTTCAGGATCCATCGCCATTTCGTTACTGAAACGGGTGAAAAGCTGCATCGACTTCTGATATTCCGCAATTATTTTATCCGAAGACATCAGATTGTACAGTTGTCCCATAGGCATAACAACTCCGGATATGTCCTCGGAGATCTCCATTGAAGGGATCATAGTATTTTCAAAACTCCTCTTTCCTTTAAGTGCGATCAGTTTTTCTGTCCTCTCTTTTGCTTCCTTAATGATCGCTTCGGTAGCGGGTACGAATTGTTCTGGTTTGATCCTGTCGTAACGAAAGAATTCTTCTTTTGCGAGTAGCGGATTTTTCATGGTAGTGCCTCTTAACAGTTTAATTAGCATTTATTTCAATTATGATTAACACTGAATATAAATACATTGTCGGGTAAATGCAATTATTAAAAAACAAAACCCCTGAAAAATCAGGGGTTTTGTTTGAGTATCATGAGCAAGAATTATTTAACCATCAAAGCTTTAACGGTTTGTCTGTAGTTTTCTGTTTCCATTACAATGAAGTACATACCCGAATTCACCGTCTGGCCTCTAAAATTATCGCCGTGCCACTTAACTGTATAGCGGCCTATTGACTTATTCTGATTTACAAGTGTCCTTACAAGTTCTCCCTTATAATTGTAAACGCTGATATTAACCTGTGAATTCTCTGCAATATCAAAACTTACTGTGGTTTCGGGATTGAAAGGATTCGGATAATTCTGGTTAAGACTGGTAGTTGTAGGGATACTACTATCTGTTTCTATAGATGTGTCAAGAATTTCAAATGTCCATACAGCACTGTAATCTCCAAAACCACCCGCATTTCTTGCCCTTAATTTCCAGTAATAGGTCGTAAAATTTGTAAGGTTATCTGCCGGTGTGTATTCTGTTCCTGCGACAACTTCGTCAATAACAATAAACCCGGCATCAAAAGAATCATCTGTGGCGACAAGAAGCTCGTAATCTATCGCTCCGGAGACTTCTTCCCATTCGAATGTGGGTGTAAAGAAATCAATAACAGATCCGTCGGCAGGGCTGGTAAGCACCGGGATATCCGGTGGTCCAAGTACAGTAAATGACCATGTCTCGCTGTAGTCACTTGTAATAGAACCTGCTTTTGAATAGACTCTCCAGTACCAGGTCCCGTATGGAATGTCCAGTCCGGGATCATATTCCGGTACGGCCACTTCTATTCCGCTCGCTCCCGCAAATGTATCGTTATCTGATATGTAGATCACATAAGCGGTCGCGCCTGTAGCTGCTTCCCAGCTGAAGGTAACATCCCGGTCATAAGTCTCAAGACCGTCAACAGGACTGGTAAGTGCTGGTGCCTGAAGCTGATATATCTCGAATACACCGCTCTCTCCATAAAGTGTCGGATCGCTGTTGTTTGTTATTCTGATATGATAGTCATCACCTGTCAGTAGATCCGATGGTATTTCCCAGTCGTAACTGCCGCTGCAGCTGGTCACGGCAAGCTCATCCACATAGACGAGATCCTTGTACAAATCTATTGTAACCATCTCAGATTCTTCAATGTTGAAATCCCATTCGATCCTGCGTGTAGTTCCGCGCATCCACTGATCTC
>SLFX01000119.1 GCA_007124045.1 Candidatus Delongbacteria bacterium
CTGAAAAGGAATTGAAAAGAAGTATTGTCTCAAATGAGAATTTTCTGAATTTAGATAATAAATTACAGATTGATCATGAAGAAGAGTGATAGCAGTCCACTATGTGCCAATAAAGATATCGACCTTCAAACCGTCATTCTATACGGTTAAGCAGTTCGATAAGATTTTCGGTTTGTTTAAGGTTATCTAGTAATTTTTTATGAAATAAATACCAAAGGCTCACTATTTGAGCCAGTGCACATGTTATATTTCCGAAAAAGTAATTCGGGAGTGCGTATGTCGAAGGGTGATTTGGTGAAATTTGAAGAGAGTATTCGGGACAGGATATTTCCGATCCGTGGATTTCAGGTAATGCTGGACAGGGACTTGGCGGAGCTGTATGTGGTTGAAACAAGAGCAAAATCGTTAATAAAAATTCTAAAATATAGCTTGACTTGAAATTATTAAAAACTTAATTTGAAATGAAAACGAATCCATTTATGGAGAGGCTATGAAAGAATTTACATTGAAGACACCTGATTTAAGAGAAGGAAGCAATGATGAAAAACGGCAGGAAATACTGAACTATTTTATCAGGACTTTTAATTTAGACGATAAGATTTACCAAACTCTGAGAGACGATGAAACTTTTTATTTGAGAGCCGATCCGCTTAGGCATCCTTTGATATTTTATTTCGGTCACACTGCCTGTTTTTATGTAAACAAGCTGGTTTTAGCAGGAATTTTACCATCGCATATTAATCCTTCTTTCGAGTCTGTTTTTGCTATCGGTGTTGATGAAATGTCATGGGACGATCTGGACGAAAAAAACTATAACTGGCCTGCGGTAGCTGATGTTCGAAAATATAGGGAAACTGTCAGATCGACCATAATAAAACTGATAAACGAATTACCTATGGATATTCCTATAGGATGGGAAAATCCTTTCTGGCCGATAATTATGGGAATTGAACATCAGAACATACACATCGAAACCTCATCGGTGCTGATAAGGCAGCTTCCGGCTGACAGGCTTCAAAGCGGAATATTTCATGATATCTGCAGAGAGGAAGGGCAAACTGTCAGAAATGAACTGATCGAGGTAAAAGGTGCGGAAATGCATCTCGGAAAACCGCATGATCATCCTTTTTACGGCTGGGATCTGGAATACGGCAGTTATTCTGAAAGAGTTGAAGATTTTAAAGCGTCTAAATATTTAGTTTCCAATGCTGAGTTTTTGGAATTTGTAAAAGATAACGGCTATAAGAAAAAAGAGTGGTGGACCGAAGAGGGCTGGTCTTGGGTTTCGTATAAAAATGCTGAGCATCCATTATTCTGGATAAAAGAATTTGATAATTATAAATTACGGTTTATGACCGAAATTGTCCCTATGATGTGGAATTATCCTGTAGAAGTTAATTACCTTGAGGCAAAAGCTTTCTGTAACTGGAAGTCGGCACAAACAGGTAAAAAACTGCGCATGCCTACCGAAGCAGAATGGTACCGTCTGGCTTATCACTGCAAATTAAAAGATGTTAGAGACCGTCAAACAGGAATGGGGAATATAAATCTGGAAAATTACGCTTCTTCATGCCCTGTAAACAAGTTTGCATTTGGAGAATTTTTCGATATAATCGGCAATGTCTGGCAGTGGACTGAAACGCCGATAACCGGTTTTCCGGGGTTCAAGGTACATCCCTTATACGATGATTTTGCAACTCCGACTTTCGACGGCAAGCATAATCTGATCAAAGGAGGTTCATGGATATCAACAGGGAACGAATCTACTCTGCACGCACGGTATGCTTTTCGTCGTCATTTCTACCAACATGCCGGATTCAGGTATATTGAATCTGAACATGAACCCGAATTACATATTGACGGCTACGAAACCGATGAAGATATTACAGTTTCCTGCGAGCAGAACTATGGTGATGACTATTTCGGATTTACGAAACTTCCGATGCAGTTGTTTGAAGAGCTAAAAAAACACATTGAAAATCCCTCTGAGAAAAGATTTTTGGATCTTAACTGCGATACAGGCCGTTTGTCCTTTGAAGCCGCTAAGATTTTCAAAGAAGTGACAGCAATAGATTTTTCTGCAAGATTTATTCGACCTGCGATAGAACTTCAAAAACGCGGGTTTTTGCGGTATGTGATAAAAGACGAAGGTGATCTGCAGATATTTAAAGATGTTCTTCTGGAAGATTTAGGATTGAATACAAGTTCTGACCGTGTCCTTTTTATGCAGGGGGACGCTATGAATCTGAAAGAACGATACAGTGAGTATGATGTGATTTTAGCTTTCAATCTGCTTGAAGAAATACATAGGCCTGCTGATTTTCTAAGCCAGATCCATAACCGCTTAAATGCCGGCGGGATGCTGATATTAGGCTCGACCTATGAATGGCAAAAATCTATGACAGATACCCGTAACCGTTTAGGGGGATTCAAAAAAGACGGAGAACCTGTAAAATCATTTGACGGGATCAGTCAACTATTGTCAGATTCATTTACATTGCATTGTAAGCCTTTCGATCTGAAATATCTTATAAGGAAGTCAAGCCGTGATTTCGAAATGAAGATCTCTGAATTGAGCATCTGGCGAAAGAAGTGAAACGATGTCTTGAATATGATAAAATAAGTGAGTAAATTTATGAAAGATAAAAAAAACATGTTTCTTACAGGAAAAAACTTATCTGCCTTGATTCTGATATTGGTGACATCCTTATTTGCTGAAAATGCCGCACCGGTATTTGAAGGTGAAGATAGCAGAATGATTGTGGCTACGCGAATTGTACCTCCATTTGTTATTAAAGAGGCAGACGGATCTTATTCGGGTCTTACTGTGGAACTGTGGGATCATATAGCTTCCGAGCTGGGGTTCGATTACATATTTGAAGAGACTGATATTCAGGGGATGCTGGAAGGTGTTGAAGAAGGGCGCTACATGGCCGCTGCATCCGCTCTTACCATAACATCTTCCCGTGAGGAGACTGTAGATTTTTCTCACCCTTTCTATGTAACGGGCCTCGGAATAGCTGTTTCATATCAGCCGTCAGGTTTTCTGCACGCAGTTTTCGAGGTGTTTTCTCTGGATTTTCTGCTTATAGTGTTTCTATTGCTTGGCCTGCTGTTCTTTTGGGGATTTCTTGTCTGGGTATTCGAAAGAAAAAACAATAAGGACGATTTCGGGGGTACCTCCGCGCAGGGTATCGGCAGCGGTATATGGTGGGCGGCGGTTACAATGACAACAGTAGGTTACGGCGATAAGGCCCCGAAAACTTTTGCAGGAAGAGTCGTCGGATTTATATGGATGTTCACCGCCATTATTACGGTTTCGTTTTTTACCGCCTCTATTGCTTCAACCCTTACAGTTTCACAGCTTGACAGCAGGGTAAACGGGCTGAATGACCTGCCTCATGTGCGGACAGGCGCGCTTGCTCATTCGGCAGCCTTGGTTTTTCTTGATGATAATATGATAAGGGCTACACCGTTTCCGACGATAGAAGACGGCCTTAGAGCAGTAGCAGAGGGAGAAATTGATGCTTTTGTACACGATGCACCTATTATTCGCTATTTTGCGGGAAAAGATTTCAGAAATAAAGTTCAGGTACTTCCGAATACATTTAATGACCAGTATTACGGTATCGCTCTTCCTTTAAACAGTGATTTGAGAAATCCGATAAATAAAGTTCTGCTTGATTATATTACATCTGATGAATGGAAGTCCAGGCAGGAGTATTATACGGGAAATTGATCCTCTTCCGGTATCAACCTGTTTTGAAGCTCCGGTTTCGACTTTTCTCTTTCAAAAGAATATTTTTTGTAATAAAAAAATTTGACTAAAAGACAAATGATTTTTATTTTTCACGCGGTTTTTAATTAAGAAGAAGCGTGAGGGTTTTAAATGAAATATACATTCAGGGGAGGGTATCACCCGCCCGACGGAAAGTCCTTTTCGGAAAAAATGCCTATAGATAAGATGCCTGCGCCTAAGATCGCTGCGATACATCTGCATCAGCATATTGGAGCTCCGTCGAAAGCTATAGTTGCGGTGGGCGATGATGTAAAAGTCGGACAGCCGCTTTCAGAAGCAGGCGGTTTTGTTTCGGTTCCTGTCCACGCGTCAGTCTCCGGTAAGGTCAAGGCTATTGCCAAAGTTGCCGATGCGGCCGGTGTTAAGTCTGATGCGGTGATAATCGAATCCGACGGAAAAGACGAATTTTTCGAAGGGGTCGGCGTAAAGACTGACTATTCGAACTTTTCGGCTGACGAGATAAAAAAGAAGATCTCCGCTGCCGGTATCGCTGGCATGGGCGGAGCAAGGTTCCCGACGCATGTCAAACTGTCGCCGCCGGCTGAAAAGAAGATAGATTACATTATCCTCAACGGCGTTGAGTGCGAGCCGTACCTGACCGCCGATGACAGACTGATGCAGGAGAGTCCCGAAACGATCATCGAAGGCATGAAGCTGATGATGAAAGTAGTGAATGCTGCCAACGGGATCATCGGCATCGAGAAGAACAAGCCGGATTCGATCAGAATAATGAAGGAGAAGACCGCCTCCGAGAAGAACATGAAGGTCATCGAACTTGAGGTTAAATATCCGCAGGGCGGCGAAAAGCAGCTTATTGTCGCGGCGATAGGAAAAGAAGTTCCTTCCGGCGGTCTGCCAATGGATGTCGGCGTGGTCGTATCGAATGTCGGTACAGCTAATGCTGTTTACGAAGCCGTTGCGCTCAATAAACCGTTCTACGAAAGAGTCGTCTCAGTTACCGGCGAATCAATAAAGGACCCCAAAAATGTTCTTGCCAGGATCGGAACGCCGACAACTGAACTCATAGAGTACGCCGGCGGAGTAAAAGAGGATGTTTACAAGATCATCAACGGCGGGCCGATGATGGGAGCGGCGATGTACGCGCTCGATGCGCCGGTCCACAAGGGCACTTCAGGCATCCTGTGCCTGAGCAGGGAGAACGCTGCCGTATATGAAGAGCAGCCGTGCATTTCATGCTCAAAGTGCGTTTCGGTATGCCCGTCAAGACTTCTCCCGACAGATATTCAGCTTAATGTCCAGCACAAAAGGTACGAAGAGGCTGAAAAGCTCGGAATAATGGATTGCATTCTCTGCGGAACATGTGCCTATGTCTGCCCGGCCAAAAGAAACCTCGTTCACTATTACAACATCGGCAGGGCAAAAATTGCTGAAATGAAGAAAAAGAAATAAATATATAGGATTTGTAAATGGATAAAATGCTGATAGTATCCGCCAATCCGCATATCAGGGATAAGAGTTCAATAGCAAAAATAATGCATACAGTTAATCTGTCTCTTTTACCGGCAGTTTTTGCAGCTTACTGGTTTTTCGGGGTCAGGGCAATATTTCTGATACTTGTTGCTGTCGTTTCCTGTGTTCTGACGGAAGCTGCGATACAAAAATTCAGAAAGATACCGGTGACTGTTTCTGACGGAAGTGCTATTCTGACCGGTCTGCTTCTCGGACTGAATATGCCGGGAAATGTGCCCTGGTGGATAGTTATGCTGGGATCATTTTTCGCGATCGCGATCGGAAAGCAGGCATTCGGAGGTCTCGGATTCAATATTTTTAACCCGGCTCTCATAGGAAGGGCATTCATGGTCGCTTCATGGCCGGTTGAAATGACATCGAACGCTTTCTGGACACAACCTAAAACAGGATTGTCTATGGAAGCTGTATCTTCCGCGACACCGTTAAATATGGTAAAGTCAGCTCTTGGTTCAGATCCGTCTCTCAAGACTGTAGATATTATCAGGGATGCGGAGATATCATACCTTGATCTGTTTCTCGGGAACGTTTCGGGCTGTGTGGGAGAAACATCTTTTCTTGCGCTTCTGATCGGCGTTATAATACTCATCGCTTTCGGATATGTCAATTGGAGAGTACCTGTAATTTATGTAGGCAGTGTTTTTGTTCTCACATGGATAGCCGGATACGATCCTGTATTCCATATACTTGCCGGCGGACTTGCGATCGGTGCATTCTATATGGCAACGGACATGGTAACTTCACCTGTCTCAAATAAGGGAAATATTATATTTGCTCTCGGACTCGGCTTTCTGACATTCGCGATAAGGATCTGGGGCGGATATCCGGAAGGTGTTTCATATTCTATCCTTCTGATGAACTGTACAGTTCCGATAATAAATAAATTCACAGTTCCGAAGAAATTCGGTTTCGTTCAAACTAAAAAAGCTTAAAAAAGAGGAAGTGAAAATGGGAAATATACTAAAATTGTCAGGCATCCTCTTCCTCGTGGCAGGTATTGCGGCGGGAACACTGGCTTTTTACAACGCTTTCACAAAGCCTGAGATTGATAAACTTAATGCGCGGCTGGAGGCGGAAGCTAAACAGTATGTTCTGGAGGGTATGTTCAAACCGGGAGAAATGGACGATTTATACTATGAAGAAGTTGATGTAGAGGTCAACGGAAGGCAGGAAAAGTTCTGGAAGGTAAAAAAAAGCGCTTCTCATCCTGGCTATAAAGCCTTCGTTTTTCTCACCAGACAAAGAGGGTTCGACGGCATAATTGAAACTATGGTCGGCACTGATAAAAACCTTAAGATCAATAGAATTAAGGTAATTAATCACAGTGAAACTCCCGGACTGGGGGCGGAGGTAAGTACCGTAAGATACGGAGAGGACGAACCGTATTTTGAAACATGGTTTAAAGGCAAGAGTGCTTTGAGAGTGGTCGTTGAAAAAGACGATCCTTCTTCGGAAGACAGAGTGCAGTCTATCACAGGTGCCACAATAACTACAAAAGCGATATGTGACGGCATAAACGAAATGGCTCTTGTAATTGATCAGTTCAGAAAAACGACAGCTGCTCCAAAAAAGATACTTGTTGATCCGAAACATGTTGTTGAAGTGGATTTCTCCAAACTGCGGGAGGACCAGGAAGAAACTGAATCTGCGGAAGAAACTGATGAGGAGGAAAAATGAACATGACTCAGAATCTGACTAAGGGATTTTTTAAAGAAAATCCCGTTCTGGTACTCGCTCTGGGACTGTGTCCCGCCCTTGCGGTGACCACCTCTATTACGAACGGTCTGGGAATGGGTATGGCTTCAACAGCGGTACTTATCGGATCGAGTACTCTGATATCGGTTATCAAGCGTTTCATACCTTCAAATATCAGAATACCGATATTTATCGTAATTATAGCAAGTTTTGTAACGATGATTGATCTTACGCTTCAGGCTTTTCTTCCGGAACTCAGTAAGTCTCTCGGCCTATTTATACCTCTTATTGTGGTAAACTGCATGATCCTCGGCAGAGCTGAAGCCTACGCTTCAAAAAACTCTGTTCTGAAATCAGTTGTTGATGCTCTGGGAATGGGCATAGGTTTTACTATCGCACTTGTACTGATAAGCGCAGTTAGAGAATTTTTCGGCACGGGAGCTCTTTACGGATATCCTCTTTTCCAGCTTATGGGAATTGAGGGTTTCAAAGGATCTATTATGATGATACTTCCGCCCGGAGGTTTTTTAACTATGGGTCTTATACTGGCGTTTATGCAGTGGAATAAACAGAGAAAAGAGAAAAAGAAGGAGGTTAAGTAATGGATTTTTCTAACCTTGTAATAATAGCGATATCCTCCATTTTTATAAACAATTTCGTACTTGCAAGATTTCTTGGTATCTGTCCTTTTATTGGAGTATCCAAAAAGCTTGACAGTGCGGTCGGAATGGGAATGGCCGTGATATTTGTTATGACAATGGCCTCCATGGTGACCTATTTTATTCAGTACTATGTACTTGTTCCAAATGATCTTCAGTACTTGAGAACCATAGCTTTTATTCTGGTTATAGCATCTCTGGTCCAGTTCATTGAAATGTTCATGAAGAAGAACATGCCGCCTCTTTATTCGGCTCTCGGTATATTTCTTCCTCTGATAACGACCAACTGTGCGGTTCTCGGTGTTGCAATACTGAATATTGATACTGTATGGGCTGACGGCAGATCATATAATTTTATCGAAAGCACATGGAATGGTTTCACAGCCGGCATAGGTTTTACAATAGCTCTGGTGCTTATGGCCGGAATAAGAGAAAAACTCGAACTCGCCGATCTTCCCGAAAGTTTCAAAGGATTACCGATAGCTTTTGTAACTTCAGCTCTTATTGCGATGGCGTTTCTGGGTTTTAGCGGAATGTCAATACTCTAAAAAAAATCGGGGATCGAAAAAATGGATCTTTCTCAAATTATAACTGCCTTTTTATCTGTAGGACTTGTTGGTGCCGTTCTCGGAGCGGTTCTTGCCTATGCCTCTAAAGTGTTTCATGTTGCTGTTGATCCTAAAGTTGAAAAGATCATGGGCGTACTTCCTGTGGGGAACTGCGGAGCCTGCGGATTCCCGGGATGCCCCGGTTATGCGGAGGCTGTTGTAGCCGGCAAAGCGGACATTACCCTCTGCACACCCGGCGGACAGGAAGTGATAGATGCTATGGCAGAGATCATGGGTGTATCTGCTTCTGCCGCGCTTCCGGTCGTGGCTTATTGCGCCTGCAACGGGACTAAGGAAAACGCTAAGGACAGGTTCGAATACTACGGACCTCACAACTGTTCCGCAGCGGTATTCGCATCGGGCGGCCATAAGGCCTGTGATTACGGATGCCTCGGTTTCGGAGAGTGCGTCGAAGCCTGCACTTTCGGAGCTATGTATATGATGGATAACGGCCTGCCTTTTGTTGATGACGAAAAATGTGTCGGATGCGCGGCTTGCGTAAGAGCATGCCCCAAGGGAATTATGAAAATGATGCCGAAAGGCTCCTCAGTTTATCTTGCATGCAACTCAAAAGCAAAGGGCAAAGAGGTTACAGATGCCTGCAAGGTCGGATGTATCGGCTGCAAAATATGCGCGATTCCTAAAACGACTCCTTCAGGTGCGATAAAAATGGAAGGGGACTTGCCCGTCGTAAACTACGAGATCGAGGATACTCTTACAGGCGCGAAATTCAAATGTCCGAAAGCCTGTTTTATAGATAAGTCAGACTCAAAAAAGACAGCCGAAGAGATTGCTGCCGAAAAAGAAGCTTTTAAGGCTAAGGAGGCAAAAGCTGCGGAGGCCGCAAAAAAAGCTGCACTTGAAAAAGCGGCGGCTGCAAAAGAAAAAGGTTCCGTGTCTTAATACAGACCGTGATAATTACAAATAAAAAGGGGCATATGATTGTGCCCCTTTTTTGTATAGAGAATCATGTTGACTTACGAGTCCCGTTTACGAGCTTTTTTAAGGATAGAAAAACTAAACAATCTTTACCCGCCGATCGTAAGAGTGTTTATGCTCATCTCAAAACTTCCATGAGAGTTTTTCTGTCCGTAAAATCTCGTAAACGGGAATAAAACTAGCTACCGATAAATCCTTTCAGGTGCTCAACATAAGCGAGAGGTCCGCCCTCCTGATAACCCGTTTTGGCTATTTCCGATCCGGAACCGTTTATCAGAACTATTGTCGGAAAACCTCTTATGCCGAATTTCTGTGCAGTCGCTTTGTTGTAATCTTTAGTTTCCTGACTCTGCTCGATCCTCTGCGGAAAATCAAGTTCAACAAGGACAAGATGTTTTTCTGCATAGTCAGCAAACTCTTTATGGTTGAACACCTCTGATTTCAGCTTAATACACCAGCCGCACCAGTCTGAACCTGTAAAATTTACAAGCACGGTTTTTCCGTTTTCACCCGCTATTTCCACAGCTTCCTCCAGATTCGTCAGCCAGTTAAGCTCGACTATTGTTTCAGTTTCCGTTACTTCATCGGTTTTTTTTGTACACGAAGCAATAACTGCAAGCATAAGCAGTAATGCCGCTAAGATTCTCAGTTTTTTCATTTTGACTCCTTTTTATTGATTGTTATTCTTTTTGCATTTGCTCTATATTCTGCATTTCCGACAGTACCCTCGGTCTTTATAATACCCAGATCGGTGTAATAATGAAAAAGATCCGAGTCCGGAACTGTGCTTAATGCAGATGTTTGAGTTTGAGTGTGCCTTATCTTTATGTAGCTGATCAGAGTGTCATTCAGAACGCGGTCGTAACCGTCGCGGACGAGCCTGAGACCGCTGACATCCATTGTCCCTGCAGAGATCGACCGGATCTTGTTATGCTCTGAATCGTGAAGTGTATTCATCGTGTAATTGAAAATATCGAGAAGAATTACCGGTTCTTCAAAAAGCTCAGCTTCGCCGAAACTGAAAAAAGGTTGATAACCGTCCCTTTTTTCCCGGCCGTACTGTCTCAACTCCATCCCGTCATTCCGAATCAGTTTTACACGCAGTGTGTCATCATTCAGAAGATATTGCGTTTGTGCGGGATATTTGAAGACATAAAGGTATAATCCGCCCAGTTCATCGGACTGATAGAATTTTCTTTCAATAACAACGGCAGAATCCGTATATGATTCATTTCCCCGAACTATGTCGTACACCCAGATGTTTTGTTCTTCTAGAGGAAAATTATCAAAACTCATGACCTGATAATCCCTGTCCTCATTTCCGCTTATACACGATGAAATGAATATAGCAGAAAAAATAATGAAAAATATCCGTTTAATAATAAAACTCATTCGTCTTTCCCGAAATAACCGATCTCATCAACAAGTACTTTCAGAACATCGGATTCTGCCACCTTTCTGACGGTCACACCTTTTTTAAACAGCAGATATTCGCCGTCTCCCCCCGCAATTCCTATATCGGCTTCTCTGGCTTCGCCCGGCCCGTTAACGGCACATCCCATCACAGCGACATTGATCGATCTGCCGATATTCATCCCGGAGAATTCCTCTTCGAGTTTTTCGACCAGGTTCTCAAGACCGACTCTCGTTCTCGCGCATGTCGGACAGGAGATAAGGTTTACACCGCTGATACTGTATCCCAGAGAACGCAGAATGGTTCTGCCCGCGGAGATCTCTTTTTTTACATCGCCGGTAAGAGAAACCCTGATAGTGTCGCCGATTCCCTCCGCGAGAAGGATTCCCAAACCTACCGCTGATTTTACGGCCCCGGTAAAAACGCTGCCCGCCTCTGTCACACCCAGATGCAAAGGGTAATCGTATCGCGAGCTTATTATCCTGTAAGCTTCTGTCATTTTAACAACATCGGAAGATTTGAGAGAAAGGACGATATTATGAAAATCCTCCTCGAGAAAATAATCAATATATTCGGACATGCTTTCTGCCATCGCTTCGGGAGTGACACCGTTGTGCTTTGCCAGGATATTTCTATCGAGTGATCCGGAGTTTACACCTATTCTGATTGGAATATTTGCTTTTTTACATGTGCTGATCACCTCTTTAGTTCTGGCCTTTCCGCCTATATTGCCCGGATTTATCCTGATCTTGTCTATTCCGTACTCTACCGCTGCCAAAGCCAGTTCATGATCGAAATGTATATCGCCGACCAGAGGTATGTTTATACGCTTCCTGATCTCCTTTACCGCAAGAGCCGATTGCAAATCCGGTATTGATGATCTGACAATATCGCATCCCGCCTTTTCCAGTCCGAGGATCTGCGAAACGGTGCTTTCGATATCGAAAGTATCAGTGTTCGTCATTGACTGAACAGCAATGGGATTATTTTCGCCGATCGATATGTCCCCGATCCTGACAGGCCTTGTCTTTCTTCTTTTTATCATATTATTCCAGTCCGTATGTTTCCCATAAATATCTGTTTATCCTGTCCGATCTTCTAATCCTTTCCGTGCCCGAATGAGTGGCTCTGATAAAAGAACTGGAATTTTTAAGACCGCGAAGCTCTTCCAGAACTCTGTTTTGATTAAAATCGATCGAGACGGCACCGCTTTTTCCAAGTTTAGCCTCGAATATATTTTCGATCCTGAATTCAATATGCCTTCCGGGGAGAATAATCGTTTCTCTGACCTGCATAGTGTCCTTAAAGAAACAAATATAGCATGAATCGGCAGCCGAGATCTTAAGTGTAAAAAAATCAGTCCGGTCATCCTCAATGATGATCGAATCCCTTATATTCACGCTTATTCTTTCGTCGGGTTCACCCTCTATTGTAATGATCCTGACCAGAGATTCGCTCTGTTCGGTTTTTGTGCCGGTGTCGAGAATTGAATATATATGCCTGACGAAGAGGAATATCAGCAAAACAAAACCTGCAAAAATGAACAGTTTTCTGTGCATGTATCCAAACAGCAGTACTTTTTTCAGCCCGGACATAAAATGATTTCTGTTCTTTCTGCCGTCGCCGGAGTCGCTGCCTCTCAGCATCTCGTAAATATGGTCGCTTTCTGCCGTCTCCTGTACTTCTTCGGGAAGATCAACTGAAAGAAAATCGGAGTATTTTTTAATAAAGAGTTTATAATAGGATGACGGAACATTCTCCGGATCATCGTTTTCGATCGCGGCAATAAAATCCTCACGGATCCTGGTCCTTCTTGAAACTTCGGCAATGTCAAAACCGAGTTCAATACGCTTTTGTTTTAAGATATTTCCGGTTCCGTCGCTCAATCTGCAGGCCGCTTTGTTAGTAAAGTACGGTTAATATAATCAGTTGAAGTGTTTTTGTCAAAGGGGTATTTGGCAAAATACAGAAAAAATTAAGGAACCAAACAGCAACACTATCGTATAAATCCCCGATCCTTAAACGGGAAACCGTTTGGATTTGCGGGTTAATAAAAGCTTGACTTTAATATGAAAAAGTCCTATTTTCCGCAGTTTTGAAAGATTATTAAATTTTTAGGAGTTGTAAGTGTTAGCACGATATGTAAAAATACTGTCAGGAATTGCCCTGTTCCTTGCCTTGCCTTCAGGTCTTTTTGCCCAGGAAGACTTTGTTCAGACTGAAATGGAAAGAATACAGCAGGACTTTCAGCTTGACCGAATGGGTGATCTGGAAGGTGTTGACGGTAGTATGCCCGGAGAGATTTCTCAGGAAGATTTAGTTAGAGAACTTATGAAGCCAGGAAACGAACATCTTCTTGAACAGATAAAAGAAACCGGAAGAATTGAGACTTTGCATGAGATTGACAGAAGGATCAGAGAAGCCCAAGCAGAAGATGAATCAACTACGGAAGAACTTGATGATGAAGCAAAAAAGGAAAGAGAGGAAGAGGAAAGAAGATTAAGATCTGCAAGAGCAACACTGGAAGGTCTTTTGTTTGAAGACAATTATGCTTATTACATGTCAATAAAAGATTTCTACGGATACGACATTTTCCTCAGAACATCACAAAAAGACAGGGACTCTTTCGGTCTTTCAAACGATAATTACATAATCGGTCCCGGTGATGAAATGGTACTTACGCTTTGGGGAGATACCGATTTTCAAAGGAATCTTACGGTCAGTAACGACGGTACTATATACATCCGTGAGTTAGGTATTATAAATGTTAACGGCTACACACTATCCAGTCTTAAGCAGAGAATGAAAACTATATTGGCGAGGAGTTTTAGTACAATAAATCCTCCCACAGGCGAGCCGACTACGCATTTTGATATTTCACTTAGAAAGCTAAAGTCGATTAATGTTTTTGTAAGCGGTGAAGTCGTAGTACCCGGTTCGTTCAGTCTGAACTCGCATTCAACCATGCTGGATGCTTTGAAATTGGCCAGAGGTGTTACAGCAAAAGGAACTTTAAGGGATATACTGTTGTTTAGAGGCGGTGAAATTATCAGTCGACTTGATATTTACGACTATCTGTTGAAAGGCGGGTCTGTCGGAGATGTGAATTTGAAGAATGGTGACATCGTGTTTGTCGGGCCAAGACTTGGGACCATTGAACTTAGAGGTGAGGTTTTAAGACCGCTTAAATATGAACTCAAACATGACGAGACCCTAAGGGATCTGATTCATTTTTCAGGAGGGCTTCTTCCTTCAGCCTCGATCGATATGGTAACCGTTGAAAGAATACTGCCTTTTGAAGACAGAATAGGACCTGTAGTAACGACAAAAATATATGATTTTGAATTCACCCAGAATATTGGCGGATCAGTTCAGGTTAAACCTATAAGGCTTCACAATCATGATGTGGTTAATGTGTTTCAGGTTCCCAGAATTGTTACAGACTATGTTGCAATATCCGGTGCGGTTTACAGAAAAGGGCGCTATTATTACGAAGAGGATATGACTGTTAGTCAGCTTTTGCAAAAATCGGGAGGTCCGCTCTCTGACGCTTTTCTGAGCAGAGTTGAGCTTGTCAGGACACATCCGGATTTTACAACAGAATTTCATAGTCTTGACCTAACTCAGGGTGATATGAACTTAAAGCTTGCCCAAAGAGACAGCATACATATTCATTCAGAGCAAAGTCTGAAATCAAGAAAAATCGTTTTAATATCGGGTCATATAGCGAATCCGGGTTTCTATTTTTTACATAAAAATATGAGGATTTCTGACCTGATTCTGACTAGAGGCGGGCTTGAAGATAAAAGACACAGAGCAAGTACCTATCTGGAAAGGGCTGACCTTATCAGATATGCAGAGGACGGTCTGACCACTAAAATTATACCAATCGACCTTAGAAAGGTTTTGGAAGGTGACAGATCTGAGGATATTATACTCCAGGACAGAGATCATTTAAGAATATATCATAAGGGAGTTGTGTTCAGCGAACCGAAAGTCAAGATCACAGGTTATGTGAGATATGAGGGAGAATATCCGCTCTCAAAAAATATGACTATTGAGGACCTTGTGATGAGAGCTCACGGTTTTAGGGATGGAGCTTATAAGTATAAAGCTGTTGTGTTCAGAATGAAAAGGGATAGAGCTGAAACTGATTCCCTATCTACAATACTGGAAGTCGATATTGAAAGTGATTTTCTGGAAAAAGGTTATATTGCTGAAAGGAATTTCTTTCTTCAGGACAATGACCATGTTGTCATAAGGAAACATCCTGATTTTGAGCATTTAAGGACAGTAACGATAAGCGGGCATGTGAAGTTTCCTGGAGTTTACAATCTTACACGCAGACAGGAAAGCTTTAAAGATATAGTTGAAAGAGCCGGCGGGCTTACTTCCGAGGCGTTTATTGAAGGAACAGTACTTCAAAGGGATTCGATTAAATTCCATGCAGATTTTGGAAGAGCACTTACGCATAGGGGTGCAAATATAGTTATGAGGCACGGAGACGATATTCACATACCAAAAAGACCGGGTAAAGTTAAAGTTGAGGGATTTGTTTACTCTCCGGGAGTATTTACTTACAGAAGTGACTGGACACTGGCTGACTATGTTGAAGCGGCTGGCGGCCCTGTCAGAGATTTGGAATACATGCTCGGTGAAACTATAGTTTATTATCCCGGAGGAAATGCCAGGGTTGACGGCTGGCTTTTTTCTCCTGATGTGACGGAAGGTTCAACTATTGTAGTCGAGAAAACAAGAAGACCTCCGGAGAGTCAGTGGAGAAATGAGGTCAGACAATGGCTCGGTATAGTGACATCCACAATCACTATCCTTGTTCTTATAAGCAGAATGTAAAGGCAGGTAGCCCGCATTGAAGATACTAATAACTGGAGCGGCCGGTTTTATCGGCTATCATCTTACGGAGAGGCTGATTTCTGAAGGTTTTATTGTCACCGGTCTTGACAATATCAACAGTTACTATGATGTGAAAGTTAAGCACGGAAGGCTTTCAGAGTCGGGAATCTCCGCTGATGATATAGAATACGGAAAGACGGTAAAAAGTTCAAAGTACGCCAACTTTCAGTTCATAA
>SLFX01000064.1 GCA_007124045.1 Candidatus Delongbacteria bacterium
AAAAATGCCCTTCGCCTAAAGCGAAATTCTATCTTTGGGCTACAATGCTGACCATTATACCCATGGGGGAGCATCAGTACTATACAGCACTGTCACTTCATGAGTTATACACGGCCGGAGGGAGCGAGAATGCAAGAAAGCAGGCGATCAAAGCCTACAGAGCAGTACTTGACCATTACTTCGATTCTACGACATGGTATCTTGCCTGGTGGGTGGGTGAAGAAACATATTACCCTGCCCTTCTAAAACATCTCGTCGGACAAAATCTCTACGATCCGACTCCAAACAACCTCCTTCCTTTGTTCAGTCAGCCGGTGTTTGCTGCTGAAGCAATGGGTGAATGGGGATATGTTTATGATCCAGAAACAAGGAAAATATCGAAGTGGCATTAAATTATATTTAATTAAGATCACTTCTCAAAAATATCTTCCCTCAAGGTGCCGTAACCTGTAAAACAGACTTTGAGCGTCAGAACGATAGTCAAAAGCACACTTAAAATAGTGCTTACAAGAATGGCTATCATGATCATGATTTGGTACTTAATAGCCACATCAGGACTCGCACCTCCGAGAATAGCACCCGTCATCATACCCGGAAGCGCAACAATACCCATCGTCGCCATTGAGGCCACCGTCGGCTTAAGCGCAAGCTGAACGCTCTCTTTCAGGTACGGCAGATACGCCTCGTGATGCGAAGCACCCAGCGAAAGCGAATAAAGATAACGCTTCGAATCCTTCCTGATACTCCTGTAGAAAGAATCTATCCCGACAATATTCCCGCGCAGAGAATTCCCGAGAAGCATACCGCCGAGAACGATCAGATACCTCGCGTCAAAAACCATATCGAGCCTGATAACGAAAACATTAATATAAAGCAGAATAAGAAAAGTCGCCGCGGAGAAAGAAATAAATATCGGAACAAGCACCTTTTTAGCCTTCATGGAGGAACCTTTTATTGCGGAGAAAACAGCCACAAGTATCATCACGATCAGCCATGCCGCATTAATAAACGGATTATTCCAGAGAAAAAGATATTTAAGAAAAATGCCGATAAGAAAAAGCTGAAGAGACATCCTGAGCACCGAAAACAGCATCGCGCCGGTCATATTCAGCCTGTAATAAACGCTCATGCCCACCGGAACCGCAAGAAGCAGAAAAACCAGCCCGAGAGAAAATATCGAAATATCTACCGTTTCCATTCAAGAGCCTCCATATCGAACATCCTCGCGTTAGGACTTTCACTCCACACAGGATCATGAGACACGCACGCAACAGTCAGATCCGCATCCTCAAAGAACATCGCAGCAACCTTCTTCTTAAGCTCCTTATCCAGCGCGGAAGTCACCTCGTCGAGAAGAAATACCTTCCTTTTCAGAATAAGAGAAACAATAAGAGCCGACCTCTGCCTCTCCCCTCCCGACAGCTCTGAAACATTCTTGCCGAGAAGATCCTTTTTAAGATCAAGACGGTCCATCAGCTCAAAAATACGGTCATCACTAAAATCAGCATCCGAATTAGCCTTAAAACCCGACACCGAAGAAAACCAGTCGCCGAGCCTGCCGTAACCCGCGCTCACATCCTGATCAACAAATGCCGCCTTTTTGCGCACATCCCAGACACTCTTTTCGTCAACACGCACGCCATCGAAAAAAACACTACCCGAATCCGGCACAATAAAACCAAGAACAAGGCCAAACAGGGACGATTTACCAATGCCCGACCTGCCCGAAAGAACCACCTTCTCCCCTGAAGCGATCTCAAGATCAAGACCCGAAAAGATCTTCTTTCCGTCAAAACTAAGGCATATTTTATCAAATTTAATCATGAAGGAAATTTAATTAAGACAAAGCAGTAAATCAAGGCGAAAAGGATGGGATAACCCCGCCCCCTTAACAAATCGGATATCCTTGTTTAGCCGATCTTCCTAATTATGCACATACCTCGATCCTACGCCACGGCTTCGGCTACTCTGTGAACAGCACACGGCCGACGGCAGCTTCAAACAGTTTGACTGGAATGTGAGTGATATCGTATGTTCCCCGGAATCTCTCTGCGCCAGCGCCTATCGCGTATACGGGCACATCAACACCGGTATGACCGCCGGTGCTCCACGTGATACCCGCCGCTGTCTGAGCAACATTCACGGCAAGGCGCACCAAGTCGTAGCGATTTTCCTTCTTGACTGCATCTTCCAAGCTGGTCAGCTGATCCTCCGTTATCTCGGTTATCCCAAGATACTCCCTAATGGCATTCATTACGGCATCCATCGTGAGCATGTCGATTTCATCAGGAATAGCCGCATCAAACAGTCTGCGCTGTCGTTCAATGTGTTTAAGCATTGGCAGGTCCAGCTTTTCTCCATCCACCGACAGTCCGCCCGTCTCGTGGTCGGCTGTGATAACGATCAAGGTGTTCTCGGGATTCTGGAGATAGAAATTGTAGGCTACCTCTACTGCCCGATCCATGGCAAGTGTCTCCTCAACGCACGCCCACCCTTGATTGGCATGGCAAACCCAGTCAATGGCCCCACCTTCGATCATCATGAAAAAACCCGCTGGGTTGTCTTTCATCCGCTCGATGGCCAGAGCCGTGGCATCAGCCAAATCGCCTTGCTGCTGTTTCGGACTTCCTACGCTCGGAACCAACAATGCCATCCTTTGTTCCTTGGGAACATCGGTGACATTGGTAAAATTCGTGACGACTGCAATCCCGCTTTCGCGGTATGCGGATATGACCCTGTCATTAACATCGCTTCCTCCGGCCAGACCACGCCCCGCAAGAAAATGAACACCGCTGCCAATGAACTGCATAGCTATTGATTCGTACTCTCTACGGTTGCCCGCATGGCTGAAATACGGTGCCGGAGTGGCGTGATTAGCGGTCACGCTTGTAAGGATACCGATCATCATGCCCTCCTTGAGTAGTTTCAGACTAACAGGTTCGACAGGTGTACCGTCAGGAAGTTGGCCGATCCGTCCGTTGTCTGTCCTGACTCCACATGCCAGAGCCGTGCCAGCGGCTGCCGAATCAGTTACTTTGTTGTTGGCGCTGTGGGTACGAATCTGCCCTGTGACCGGGAGGCGTGTCATGCGTGTCTGTGAACCGTCCCGCTCCTTGAGAGCCTCATCGGCAAGTCTTACCTGCTCGAATCCCATGCCGTCCCCGATAAAAAGAAATATGTATCTCGGCGAAGAGGATTCTGCACAGAGAGAAGACATCAACGACAGGACAAAGAAGGCACCGACGATTAAAATCCGATTCACATGTGAGAGATTTCTAGCATAACTCATACTGTCTTCCTTTCTATTAATTGTTCTAACTCGTACTTCAATCGCCAACTTATTTTAATCACTTTTTTTGTCATGAGTTTGAATTTAAATAATTTGCATGAACCAATGTCAACAACCTCGCGAGTAGAACCATACTGACGGTTGCCCGGAAGACCCATGTGCGCGCAGCCACCCTTGGAATAATACTTTTGGCTCGTCAGCCGATTCACAAACTGAATGGCTCAGAACTTCGACATGGAGCCACAACTGATTGTCAATCCTCATGAAATCCACGACCTGCACCGAGTCTCCGGTTGATGCAGTTGCAACAACAACTCCGTCAGGACGATCAAGCAAAGCGGGTTCCGAAGCATCTGTAATATAAGTCAGCCCATTAAGAAGCAGTTCTTCGAGCGGATAATACTCATTATTTTCAGATACTCGTACCCATGCAGCACCGTTGGATAGCCGCACCCTAAACCATGGATTCTGCTCCTCAAGGACAATCGCCGCCGGTGCCTCGTAATCAAACTCTTCCGTAGGTAAAGCACCTCCCCTCGTCCCATCATCTTTGTAAACATGCACTCTCAGTCCTTCGCAGCCACCGTCATCAGAAAATATCCAATAGCTGGCAACCCGAATTGAGCCAATAGTATCTTCAGAACCCTTCTCAGAATACAACGGCACCTCTTCTGGTGTAAACTCGTGACACGGCCCTTCCCCGAATACTTCCAGCAATGTCAGTAACCCGATGACACGCTCCTGCGCAACAACTGAGGAGACTGATACGAGCAATATTGATATCAATCGCACCAACATATCTCATTCTCTTCTTCTGTCATGAGTTTGAATTTAACGAATTTTTCTGCACTTTGTCAAGTTGTTTTGTTATCCATGAATCTAAATAATAATCCAAAACTTATATTGTCATCTCCTTCTGATAGTTTTCGCTTATAAACATTCGGTGCTTAATATGAACACCTCCCCCCGCCTACTCGCCGTACTTAATGAGAAATTCCGGATTTATGGCTTTGAAACTGACGCGGTCGTTCTTGAAAAGGTCATTTCCGATCACGCGTTCGATCTTGTCCTCGACCGGCCTTATCACGATGCCTTCCGCCCATACATCGGGGCATATTTTACTCTTTACGGTAGCCATTTTAACGATCGAAGGGATATCATTCTCAAGGATGTAGTCGGTCCTGATCAGAGGGACCATCTGAAGCTCGAGTTTTTCCATTAGTTCTTTGAATTCAACGAACGGCAGATAGACGAATTTATCTA
>SLFX01000120.1 GCA_007124045.1 Candidatus Delongbacteria bacterium
AATGGAAGCGTTCGGAGAAAGGGAGTTTTAGAAAGTGCATTTTATGATTTACTGGTTAATTCGCAAAGTGTAACTAGTTAAATATAGCGAAATGTTCCAATATCGTAAAGTGGACTTGTTGAAATTAGGGTTTCTATTTGGCGATATGTTCAAAAAAATCGGCAGGGCTTATGATCTTCACTCCCTTAAATTCGGGAGCAGGAAAATGCTTGAGATTCCCTGTTACGAGATATTGAGCACCGGAACTTACTGCTGCCTCAAGAAATTTCAGATCTTCTTCATCGGGCATTGTCACATTGAGGGGCAGAGGGGAAGCGAGTAAGCCGTTGGCCTTTATCTGCTCGATCAGATCTGATATATTTTCGGGATCAATATGAAATTTCGGTCTTGACATCACATTTACATATTCTGAAATAATTCTGTAATCGTATATCAATTCAATATAACCGGAAGCCACGAGTCTGACTATAAAGCCCGGTATTCCGTCAGGATTTAAAAGTCCGGAGAAAAGAACATTCGTATCGAGAACTATCTTCATCGGTTTGCTCTTGCCGCTTTTATTTCAGCCTCGATCTCTTCATCAGTCAATTTATTAAGGCCTCTTCTGACAGATCCTTCCTGAATTGACATTACCGCCTGTTCCGCTTTCACTTTTCTCAAGATATCCAGAGATTTTTCATAATTTTCAGGGTCGGTTGACAGCATTATAGCAACAGGCTTGCCGTTTAGAGTTATGGTTATCGTATTTTCGTCCGAAAGGTCTTTCCAGATATCTTTCGGTTTTGTCCTGAAATCTCTTACGCTTACGAATTTCATAGCTGACTCCTTATTGTAATTTCTATATTAATATACATAATTGTCACACAATTGTCAATAAGAAATAATTTACGCGCAGTTAAAAAACCTCTTGACTTTCTCCGAAAAGTATGATATATTTGTACTTGTTGGAGAAATTAGAGACTATGTACTACAACACTTTATATCTCATGAGCACCCTTTCAGATTACTCATCGCCTAAATCGAAGCTTACAAATATGGTGAAATCAGACGAAATAGTCAGGATAAGGCGTGGACTGTATGTAAAGGAGGGCAGATACGACAAAAAAGTTCTCGCTAATATGATCTACGGGCCGTCTTACATTTCTTTCGAATACGCGCTTTCTTGGTACGGAATGATCCCGGAAAGAGTGGAAGTTGTTACTTCGGCAGTTTTCAATAAGAACAAAAACAAGGAGTATGAGACTCCCCTGGGCAGATTTGGTTACTACTATATTACCCCGTCGGTCTATCCGTACGGCATTATCAGGGAAGAGATCGACAAAGAACCTTTCCTTATAGCTACAAAAGAGAAAGCATTGTGCGATACTTTGTGCAAGATAAAAAGCACAGGTCAGGATCTTGATATTGAGGCGCTGCTTCTTGATGATCTGAGAATAGATGAAACAGAGCTTTTGACTTTGAACGGAAAGGATGTAGATTTAATCGCTCCTCTTTACGGAAGACTGCTTATCTTGAAATTATCAGAATATTTGAAAAAGAGAGGAATATAGTGCATTTCGCTGTTGAGAATATGCTTGAGAAATATAATTGCAGAACTACAGACGATTATAAGAACGCATTGAAGGAAGTCATTCAGGAAATAGCTTTGCTTGGACTCTACCGTGCGGATTTTTTCAGTAAGGCTGCATTTTACGGAGGATCGGCTCTAAGGATATTTTACGGGCTTGAAAGGTTCTCGGAAGATCTCGACTTTTCACTCATTGAACAAGACACCGGTTTTGATATTGACCACTACTGCAAATATATTAAAGACGAACTTGGAGCTTATGGTTTTACTATGAATGTGGAAAAAAAGATCAAAAATATTGAATCTGATATCGAATCGGCATTTATAAAAGGCGGAACAAAGATCAATCTCATTTCAATATCAACCGGGATTGAAGGTCTGACGAAACTTCATAAAAATGAAAAAATAAAGATCAAAGTAGAAGTTGACACAAACCCTCCGCCCGGAGCAGGCTATGAAGTCAGATACCATCTTACGCCCACACCGTTTTCAGTCAGGCTGTTCGACAAACCGTCACTTTTTGCCGGAAAAGTCCACGCTCTGCTTTTCAGGAACTGGGGTGGTGCGAGAATCAAGGGACGGGATCTTTATGACTACATCTGGTATCTTTCCCGTAATACTGAACTAAATGTTGATCATCTTGCACAAAGAATGAAACAGTCGGGACATATTAATAAAGAAAGTTTGACAGTCAGCGATGTTAATAAAATGCTCACAGAAAAATTCCGGCTCACAGACTACAAAGCCGCAAAGGCAGATATCGGTCCGTTCATCAAGAATAAAAACGAACTTGACCTGTGGTCTAAAGAATTTTTTGTTTCCGTAACAGAAGAGAGGCTGAAGTGAAGGGAAGTAACGAATTTTCTCGACAAATGATTATATTATGTTTAACTTACTTCCGTAAACCGGAGTTGTTATGCAGACAGCCGTAAAAAAATGGGGAAACAGTCTTGGGAATGTATCCGAAAGAAAAGGTGATCTCGTTATTACTCCAAACAAATATAACCTGTCCGATCTGGTCTCCATGATCAGCGAAAAAAATCTCCATTCAGAAACTGAATTCGGGCAGACCGAAGGCAGGGAAATATGGTAAAACCTTATCTGCCTGAGAAAGGCGAGCTCGAAGAGACTATTGAAAAAATAAAAGTGCTGATACTGTAAAAATGTTCACCTCGATCAGAAAAAACTACGAGATCTACAAAAAGCGGTACTTTCGCGGGAACGACATTTACTGCCCGTTCTGCTCTGGATTCTATAAAGCTCAGAAGTTCTCCATGAGCAAAGAGGTGAGCACTGTCTGTCCGGTCTGCAGCTCGACAATTGATGAAAGGACAGTACTTTTGTTCCTTCTTGCGAAAACACGGCTGCTGTCCGGTGAGCTTAATGTTCTGATCATTGCCGAAGAGGGCGTTCTGTGCAGGTTTTTTGAGAATTTCCCGAATGCTGAAGTGCGTAAGTACTCAACAAGGGGAGACTTTATTATCAGGGATCAGAGAGGGATGGATTTTGGAGCCGGATATTTTGATATTATAGTCTGCAACTACATTCTCGAAAAGCATCCTTCGCCCCAAGTACTGTTTCTAGACATAAAAAGGATCCTCAAACCTGAAGGGATCGCGGTATTGCAGGCCGATATTGACGAGAACAGAGAGGAAACGGCTGAATATTCCCACATGTACTACAAAGACAGGCTTTTGCTGTATGACATTCCGGGTAATATGCGCAGGTACGGAAAAGATTACGGCAGGATACTGAAGTCGTTCGGGCTCAATCTGTCAAAACTGAAATTCAGTTCCGGATTTGAATCACTCCCAGGGTATTCTCTGGATAAAAATGAGGTCATCTACATAGCTTGTTTGTCGGACAAGCCTGTATTGGCAGAGAATATGGACGAACTTGAGTCGGAAATGGAAGTGCAGAGGTCCGCTCCTGCAGGAAATGCGCTGTCGGCTCTTATTTACACAGTATTTTTCATTCTGCCTGAACTCTTTCGGAAAGGGATATTCTCACTTCTCGGTAAGGTGAGTGAAAGAGAGGAGAATAAAGGAACTGTTCTTTACATGCTGTATGTGCTTTTGCTTGGGCTGGTTTCCTACTGGGGAGGTTTGATCATTTTTAAAGTCGCACAGTACATCAGATATCCCGGTGCAGTGTATGTGTTCATGTTCATAATCGTTCCGATATATATCGTTCTAACCTGTTTCGGTCTTGGAGTTATGGGAGGATATTTTATGTGTAATGAACAGGCCGGTTTTTTAAAGAAATTTACAGTCGGCACAGTGCTTAGTCTTACGATACTTCTCGGAGTTTTTGTCGGATTTATGTAAATATAAAATAAACTGTGGAGTAAAAATGCTGGCACCTGTACGAAACAATATCGAATTCTACAAAAAACGGTATTACCGCGGGAACGATATTTACTGTCCGTTCTGTCCGGGATTTTTTAAGGCGGAAAGGTATCCGTTTTCGAAAGAGATAAGCTCAAACTGTCCGGTCTGCGGTTCGACTGTGGAGGAGAGGACAGTGCTTTTGTTCCTTCAGACCAAAACTGAGCTTATGTCTGGAGAAAAGAAAATACTTGTTGTTGCAGAACCGGGAAGAATAGCTGATTATTTTAAGAATTTTCCGGACACCGATCTGAAAATCTATACTGAAACAGGTGATTTTTCCATCAGGGACAACAGTCTTAAAGAAAAATATGCCGGTGAAGAATTCGATATTATCATCTGTAACCACATTATTGAAAAGCTTCCCCAGCCTCAGCTCGTTCTCAGGGAAATTAAAAGGATATTAAAGCCTGACGGCATCGCTATGATGATGGCTTATGTTGATTACGAAAAGGATAAAACTGTCGAGATGGCGGTCACTCACTTCAAAGACAGGCTTTCCTTATATGGAATTCCGGGAAATTACAGGCGTTACGGGAATGATTATGCCGATCATATTCGCTCATTCGGTCTCAATG
>SLFX01000117.1 GCA_007124045.1 Candidatus Delongbacteria bacterium
ATAATATACTTCATCATGTCCTCGGCAAGATCCATATCGTCGTCGAGGTCGGCAAAAGCCATCTCCGGCTCTATCATCCAGAACTCCGAAGCATGCCTCTGGGTGTTCGACCTTTCAGCTCTGAATGTGGGTCCGAAAGTATAGACATTGCCGAACGACATGCAAAAATTTTCGACATTGAGCTGACCGCTTACGGTAAGACTTGTCTGTTTTCCGAAAAAATCCTTCGAATAATCCACTCCGCCTTCTTCCGTTCTGGGAAGCTTTTCCGGATCAAGAGTCGAAACGGCGAACATTTCGCCCGCACCTTCGCAGTCGCTTCCGGTTATGATGGGCGTATGGACATAAACGAACCCCCTGTCGTTGAAGAACTTGTGTATGGCGAACGCAAGAACGCTTCTGACTTTGAAAACAGCCCTGAAAAGATTTGTCCGCGGCCTCAAGTGGGCAATTGTCCTCAAATATTCCACGCTGTGTCTTTTTTTCTGGAGCGGAAAATCGGGCTCACACGGACCCGTGACAACTATCGAATGCGCCTTTATTTCAAAAGGCTGTTTTTCGCCGGGAGATTTTATCAGAGTGCCGCTGACCTCTATGGCGGAACCCGTTGTGAGCTTCACGATATCGTCGAAATTCTGAATATCTTCGTCGAATACGATCTGGATATTTTTGAAATCCGATCCGTCATTAAGCTCTATAAAACCGAAATTTTTCGAAGACCTGAGAGTTTTTACCCAGCCGGAAACGGATATTTCACCATCCAGCATTTCCTCGTATCTTTTCCATATTTCAGACGATAATATTCTCATCATTTGCTCCGGGATCGTTTTATCAAATAAAAAAGTGCCCTTGCGGACACTTACTGTTTAAGATAGGCATCCAGCGTCTTCTGCGGGCATTTACAAGCCTTGACCACATTCTCGGAAAATTTATGTGTGTTGGTTTCCGAGAGGAATGGTTTTACTATTTTTACTATCTGGATCGACTCTCCGCATACCGGACACAATCCTCTTGTCGCTTTTAGACCATAAACCTGTTTCTTAGCCATTTTTTACTCCGTTATTTTAATTTTTTATCTCAAATTCTCTTGATGCAATTTCCTCGTTTCCGGCGTTTATTCTCAAAAGATAAAAACCGGGCTTCCAGTCATTCTTTATGCCGGCTGAATACTCAAAATAATCTTCCTCCGGTGACACAAGCATCTCTTTTTCTGTTTCAAGCAGAACAGTGCCGGAAGAATCAAACCATACTTCCCTGTATGTCAGCATACCTTCTTTTTCCGAATGATTCCTGACTACGAGTTCGTACCAGATCCAGTCAACGGAATTTTTACGGAAAGAATCGTTAAAAACCCTGTATTTGCTTTCCGTACCTTCACTTCCCGCTGTATAGAACTGAAGCGATCTGTAGGATATCACGGGCAGATAGATTTCCGGTTCCGGTGGTGGTGGCGTAGCTATGGATGTGAAAAGAGCGCATCCGGAAAACATTATGAGAAGGAGCAGTGTCAGAGAGCAGGTGATCATTTTTTTCATTCACGACCCCGTTTTTTTAAACAAGATATTAAATATAAACATAAAAAGATTTACTGACAAGTGAAAACTAATGCTATTATTATGAAAAAAACACTGCATGGTCAAATGCCTGTTGATCCGAAACCGCCTTCACCTCTCTTAGTGATGCTCAGTTCATCCTTCTCTTCGGTCTTGACTTTCATCACAGGAGCGATTACCATTTGGGCTATCTTCATTCCGCTCTTGATCTCAAAGTCAATTTTTGAATGATTGATAAGAATTACGCAGACCTCTCCCCGATATCCCTCATCAACGGTCCCCGGAGAATTGAGTACGGTTATTCCGTGTTTAGCGGCAAGTCCGCTTCTGGGCCGGATCTGAGCTTCCGTTCCGGGCATAAGCCCTATCGCTATTCCTGTTTTTATCATACCGAACTCTCCGGGAGCCAGTATCCTGCTTTCGTCGGAAAAAAGATCCAGTCCGGCATCGTTTTGGTGGGCATAGCATGGTATAATTGCTGTTTTGGTAAGTTTTTTGATCTTTAATTCGCTCACTTTTTTTCTCCGCAGTTTTTACAGGTTCCGAAAGCCTCAAATTTGTAGTCGTCTATTTCAAAACCTGTTTTCTTTGATATCCCGGCCGCTATTTTTTTGAGTGTGTTTTCCTCAAATTCGATATACGATCCGCATTTTTTGCATATCAGGTGCTGATGGTTTTTCCTTTCTGTTCCTGCCAGCTCATAATGAAAATGATTTTCGCCGAATTTTGATTTACTCAGTATTCCGATATCGGAAAAGAGAGAAAGATTTCTGAAAACAGAAGCCCTGGAAACCCCCGAGCCGTATTCGGCCAGCCTCAACGCAACGGTATCCGCATCAAAATGGGTGTGAAGACCGTTTTTTTTATCGCACAAAAACTCAAGAAGCTTTTCTCTTGAGGATGATCCTCTCATTTGATGCGACCGCAGATATTCAGCAAGCATTCCGAAGTAATATTTTAAGCAGTCGTTCGTCATTATGCCAAATGAATACAATTATTAAAAAAAAATCAAGACATTTCTTTTGGAGCTCACTATTTGAGCCTTTGCTTTGGATATATTACCGGCGATGTAAAAAACAGGAGATGTTTGATTATGCAGGTATCGGATTATATTGCGCAGAAGTACGGGAAAAAAGAGCTTCCGCGGGAAGTGATGATAGAAGGCAGGACGGATGACCTTTCAATGCCCGACCTTTTGGCGGTGATAATCGGAACGGGTTCAAAGCATGAAAATGTTTTCAGTCTTTCCGAAAGGATCATAAGGGATTATGGTTCAAAAGCAATAGCAGAAATAAAAGACCCGAAAATGATAAGCGAGATGCTCGGTATAAGCCCGTATAAGTCCGCAAAAATAGCAGCGGCTTTCGAGCTGGGGAGAAGATTTTACGGGGAGAGTGCTAAAAAAAGGATACTTATCAGAGGTCCGGAGGATACATATAATTATGCGTCCGAAATGAAGAAGTTCTCAAAGGAGTTTTTCAGGGGTATCTATCTTAATTCGAAAAATATCGTAATTCATGACGAGAATGTGAGTGTCGGTCATCTGACAAGCACGCTCGTTCATCCCAGAGAGGTGTTCAGGTCTGCGATCGAATGTTGCGCGGCTTCAATAATAGTGGTTCACAATCATCCTTCAGGGGACCACAAACCGTCCGATCATGACGATAAAATAACCAAAATGCTCAAAGATTCGGGAGATATACTTCAAATACCTCTGATAGATCATGTGATAATTTCAGAAAACGGATATTTCAGTTATAACAAAGAAAGGAGGATATAAAGGCAAAAGCACTTCTTGACTTATGGGGCAAAAACGCATAAATTCAGGGCATGAAAGCCGATGAAGAAATATCTGTGTTAAAAAAGATCATGCAGCTCTCGCTGCCGGTGATGATGGGCGAGATAATGTTCTCGTTAATGAGCTTTGTTGACAGGTTCTTTATAGCGCGGCTGGGGATAATCGAAGCCGCGGGTGCGAGCCTGAGCTCGACTGTAATATGGGTGCTTATGACGGTCAGCGCGCTGATCACGGGCGGATGTGTTGCGCTTGTCGCACGAAGAACAGGCGAGAATAATTATGAAGAAAGGGCGAAAAGTGCGGAGCAGTCGCTTTTTCTTGCCCTGTTCTTCGGAGTCATAATAGCAGTCGCCGGTTACTTTCTGTCGCCGCACATTATGGCCTTCTACAAAGCCGAAGCGGAGGTTGAGAGGCTCGGTGCGGAATACCTCAGCATTCTTGTACTGGGCTATCCAATGGTAATGATAGCGCACACTGCGGCATCAGTTTTTCAGGCGGGCGGCGACACAAAAACCCCGATGAAGATATTCATCACGATGAGCATCATCAATATAATTCTTGATCCTATAATGATATTCGGATTGGGACCCGTACCTGCGATGGGCGTAAAAGGAGCCGCCCTGGCCACACTTATAAGCGGCTTCATTGCATGCAGCGCAATAGTTATCATTATTTTCAGGCACAAGGAATATGGCCTGAGCATAAAAAGAACATTTATTCCTGACCTTCCGCTTATCAAAAAACTGCTCTCTATTGGAGGATGGAGCGGATTAAACAGCCTCTCAAGACCTCTTTCGGCGATATTTCTTCAAAGGATCATCACATTTCACGGGACAGCCGCAGTTGCAGGTTTCAGTTTTGGAGTTCAGTGGATATCAATAGTATTTATATTTATGCAGGGTATGAGAGTTTCAATATCCACGCTTGTCGGTCAGTTTCTGGGCAGCAGAAGATTCAGTGACGCGGTAGCGACGACCAAAGCTGCTCTTAAGCTCGGATATGTATTTGTGGCAGTTGTATCGGTTATCGGAGTAAGTTTTGCAAAAGAGGCGATCAGCGTATTCACCACAGATCCGGATGTCGTGGCCGCAGGCAGTGCATATCTTTTTATAATTTATATCGGGATGTTCTTCCATGTCCCAATGACGGTTTATGCAGCCGGTTTTAACGGAGC
>SLFX01000123.1 GCA_007124045.1 Candidatus Delongbacteria bacterium
AATGTTAAAAGTCTCGAAGTTAAAAAAGAAACATACAATCCGAATATTATAAAATCTGTAGTAGTAAAGAGGAAGGATATATACAAACCTTTGAAATTAAGATCATACTACAGGAACAGAATTGATTATGGAGATATAACTCTGAGCTTCTATAAGATATTGGAAAAAACATTCTGCGAATTTTTTGATATCAGCTCCGAATTGGAATTTAATTACTATGATAAAAACAAAAGCAAGCTTAAAGAAAAAGATATTGATCTTGACAGTCTGAACACGAAAGATGAAATTATATTGAATAAACCTTTGGACACAAAACTTTTTGATAAACTTCCAAAAGAGAAAATAACCGGACAGGAAGCAAGCTTGTTTAGCGAGTCAACCTTAATAAAAGCCAATCTTTCTCAAAATGATCTGATTAATGCGTTCGAGTTACTGATAAATAACAACTTGAACGGCTTTGCGTATAAAAGATCAATGCCCACCGTAAAACAATCTATTTATCGCTGGTTCAAAAAGTTTCTTAATGTTAATCTTTACGGAAACGGTGTAATCAACATACAGAATATAGTTCTGAATCATGCAGAGTTATTTTCAATGCTGATTGATAAATCCGTAAACTCATATAAACCCGTCAAGAACAAAGAAGTTTTAGAAAAAATTGAAGAAATTGAAGAGTGGAATAACGAATGGGAGATTTCTGAATCAAGAAACTACAATCCGCATACTTACTGTAAATATGATTATAAATTCTCTTTGTACGAACCGAGCTATTTGAAAATCGACAGTGATATTGAAGATGATTTTATAAAATATTTGGAAAGAAAAAATGATTTTATACAGTGGTGGTGGCAAAACGGAAATGAACACATGGCTTTGAATTTCGGAATTAAATACGATTTAAAAAGGACTTTTCAGCCTGATTTTATTGTGTATTTTAAAGATGGAAGTATAGGTATATTCGACACAAAATATGCCGGTGACAGAGAGGAGGATAATAAGCTCAAAGCTGAAGGATTACAGAATTATATTGTAGAAGAAACGCAAAAAGGCAAAAACATCTTCGGCGGTCTTGTCATAAAACAGGGTGATCATTTTATGCTTAATATGAACCAAAACTATGTTCCATTCAAAAAATCTGTTGAAAATACAGCAGAAGAGAGAATGGATCAATGGATTTATTTTGAAGATTATCTTAATCAGCGATTGGGAAAATTAAATGACTGAAGAGAAAAAATACAGAAGGCCGACATGGGATGAATATTTCATGGAGGTCATGAACGCGGTCTCAAAAAGAGCCACCTGCGACAGAGGCAGAAGCGGCTGCGTGATTGCAAGAAAAGGACAGATACTGACGACCGGATATGTTGGCTCGCCGATAGGGCTTCCGCACTGTGACGACGCGGGGCACCAGTTCAAGAAAATGCTGCACGAGGACGGCAGCATTTCCGAGCACTGCGTACGCACGGTACACGCCGAGCAGAACGCGATCTGCCAGGCGGCTAAGCTCGGCATCGCAATAGAGGGCGCGACCCTCTACTGCAGAATGACGCCCTGTCGTACCTGCGCCATGATCATAATCAACAGCGGGATCACCAGAGTTGTAGTCGAAAGGAAATACCAGAGAGGTCAGGAATCCGAAGAAATGTTTAAAACGGCGGGCGTTGAACTCGTAATTAATAATGACGAGCTTCAAAACTACTAAAAGAGGCGGAAAATTTGATCCCTAAAGATCAGATAGAAAAACTACAGAATTCGGTCGATATCGTTGATGTGATCGGGGAGAGGATCGATCTTAAAAGGTCAGGCTCGAATTATAAGGCGAGATGTCCTTTCCATGACGAGAAAACGCCGTCTTTTATGGTATCTCAGACTAAGCAGATCTACAAATGTTTCGGCTGCGGAGTGTCTGGAGATTCAATTAATTTTGTTATGTCATATGATAATCTGTCTTATCCTGATGCCATAAGGCATTTGGCGGCGAGGTACGGTGTCGAGATAGTTGAAGAATATTCAGGCAGATCTGTCGATAAATCGCATGATGACAGGAAAGAGCTTTTTAGAATATTGAATAAGTATGCCTGCGATTTCTTTCACGAAAATCTCTTAAAAGAGATCAATGCGGGTACATCAGAAGTTGCAGAATATCTGAAAAAGAGAAAAATGGGCATAGATCTTGTAAAAAAATTCAGACTTGGATTTGCACCTGATAACTGGAACATGCTCAAGCTTGATAACAGATTTTCAGACCAGACCGAAGATATTCTGATCGAGGCGGGATTGAGAAAAAAAAATGAGAAAGGAAATGTTTACGATCAGTTCAGAAACAGACTTATGTTTCCTATATTTGATACTATCGGAAATGTGGCCGCCTTCAGTGGAAGAAGTTTGAGAGATGAAGTACAGCCAAAATACCTTAATTCCCCCGAAACTGCGGTTTATAAGAAGAACGAAATACTTTACGGTTTGTTTCAGGCAATGGAGACTATAAGAAAAACCAGAGAGATAATACTCGTTGAAGGTAATATTGACATAATTACAATGCATAAGTTCGGATTTACGAGTACTGTAGCGATATGTGGAACAGCGTTTACTGAAAATCATGCGCGGCTGATAAAGAGAAACTGCGATAAGATAACAATCCTTCTCGACGGCGATGAAGCGGGCAAAAAATCCGCATTAAAAACAGCGGAAATCCTTGCAGAAGTGGGTATGGTTCCCGGAGTTGTGATTCTTCCGGGCGCAAGCGACCCTGATTCATATCTTTATTCCACAGGTAAAGAAGCAATGGAAAAACTTCTTTCGTGCCCTTTAAACATTATTGATCTGGTCATACAGCTTCATGGTGGTAATAAAACAACTGCAAATGAAAAAGCTTATCTGGCAAAAGAGCTTATTGCTTCCATCAGTCGAATTAAAGACCCTGTCCTTCTCGATGTTTACTCCAAAGAAGCATCAGAAAAGTCGGGAGTTGATTTGAGTATCATAAAAAAGGAAATTTCAAACAGATCGCCTGACAGGTCAAAAAAAGCAAAATTATCCGCAGAGACAACATTATACTGTATAAATCCGGAAGATCCTGTAGAATTTACGGTTATTTATATTATGCTCACTGATGAATCGTCCAGAATAAAATTTATTTCTCTACTGACAGCAGATGATTTTAAAAATGCAGAAGCATCAAAGATGTTCAGCAGTATTTACGAACTGTATGAAGAAGGAGAGGATATAAAATTAGCGAATATTTTGGTTGACTTTGACCAAAAATTCAAGGATTTTATGATAGGTTTTGTTTTCGAGCTTGAAGAGGCTTTTTTCAGCGTGAGGAACGGGGAAAAAGATATTTCGCCCGAAAAATTCGAAAAGGCTTTTGGAGACAGCATGAAAAAGATAAAGCTAAGAAACCTGGGACAAAAAATGAATAAACTCCGCGAAGAGTTAAAGTATTCTGATTCCTCGGAAAGTCAGGATGAAATATTGAAGAAAATGGCTGCACTAAAAACAGTACAGGGAGAGTTGATAAATGGTAAAAATTAAAGAACAGAAGCTTTTGACTAAAGAAGAGTATTTAAAGCACCTTCCTATCATAAAAGAATTAAGGCCTGATGAGCTAAATGAAACATCGGACCTGTTTCACATAGAAAAAATAACGAAAGGAAAATATGTTTTTGAGGACGGAGGATCGTGTATATGGATCTATTTTGTATGTGAAGGGAGGGTCAAGCTGCTCACTCACTCATCCGAAGGCAGAGACTTCATATTGCGTATGGTTTCAAAAAACGATATTATATCTGACAACGGAATACTTTTTGAAAGGAATAATGAATGCAGGTACAGTGCCAAAGCTCATGAAACATCCGTGGTGGCGAAAATTACTTCCTCAGATCTTATGTCTATACTTGAGCACAGACCCGAGCTTTTTAAATTCTATTCCGAGATTATTGACAATCATCTTTCAGAATCCTACATAAGCCTTAGAAATATGGCTTTCGAAAAGGTTGAGAGGCGAATAGCGCGTCATTTGATACAGTTTGCCAAGAACACAGGTGAGAAAACAGATTATGGTATAAAACTCGGGGTTAAATTGTCACGGCAGGAGATCGCAAACCTTACAGGAACAACTATCGAAACTGCTATCAGAGTAATGAGCAAGTACAAAAAACAGAAGATCGTAAGAGAAATTGAAGGTTGTATCTATATTTCGGACAGGCATAAACTTGTACTTATCGCAGAAGACTTATAAAAAACTAACGGAAATGGATTATGGAACAGAATAAAAAATTATCTCAGAGGATCGAGGAAGGTTACAGAAATGACAGCAGACTTTTTGCTTTCTACGCATGTTTTCTAAAAGAAAATGGGCAGGAGTCTAAAGCAATATCCATACTCAAAGAGCATATTAACTCACACCCGAATTACTCAACCGGCGAAAAAGTGCTTGCCGAGATATTTATGAAACAGAATAAAGCCGATATGGCCGAGATGTTGCTTGAGGGTGCACTGAAAAAAGATCCTTTCG
>SLFX01000044.1 GCA_007124045.1 Candidatus Delongbacteria bacterium
GAGAACAAAAATATTACAAATTTTCTTAAGCTTTCGCAGGATATAACAGACAAAAAACAGCTTGTAAAAGATTTGCTGAAAGAAAAAGAATCTCTCGAAGCATCTAATAAAGAACTCGAACAGTTCGCATACATAGCCTCTCACGATCTTCAGGAACCGTTAAGGATAATATCGAGTTTTGCCCAGCTGCTTGATCTGAAACATACTCAAAGGTTGAATGATGAAGCAAAAGGATACATAAGCTTTATAATTAACGGTGCAAAAAAAATGCAGAATCTAGTGAGGGGTCTTCTTGAATACTCAAGGATCACTTCAATAACTAAACCTAAGACACTCATAAACTTATCAATTCCGCTTAAGGAGGCTCTTTATAACATTAATCCTACGATTCAGGAAACAGGCACTGAAATAATTATAAATGAACTGCCTGATGTGCAAGTTGAGCCCGATCAGATAACCCACATATTCCAAAACCTTATATGCAATGCGGTCAAATTCAAAAAAGAGAATGAAAATTGCGTGATCGAGATCGGATCGGAAATAGATAATTCTAAAAATGAATGGGTTGTTTATGTAAAAGATAACGGAATTGGTATTGATCCAAAAGATTTCGACAAAGTATTCGTAATATTCAAAAGGCTTGCAGCCGCCGCCAAAAAACCGGGTGACGGTATAGGTCTTGCTCTGTGCAAAAGAATAATTGACAGACAGCTCGGCAGGATCTGGGTCGAATCGGAAGGTAAAGGGAAGGGCACGACTTTCAAATTCAGCTTGCCGGCATTGAAAGGAAAAGAACAGGAATGACTGAACTTAAAGACATCATTAATTATATTATAGACTTTCTTCTGATAGTTTCACTCGTCTGGCTTCTTGTTCTAAGAAAAAAACTTAAGGATAACGAAAAATCCCAAACCAGACTTGTTCAGAGTATCGGCGAAGGGATTTCAATGGTTGATGAAAATGAAGTATTTGTATTTGCGAACAGAGCGGCCGAGAACATTCTTGAAGTTGAAGAAGGCGGTCTTATCGGAAAAAGCCTCTTAGCTTTTTTAAGCGCGGAGGAAATGGAGAAGATCAATATACAGACTGAAAACAGAAAGAAAGGTTTAACAGACAGATACGAGCTTAATATTGTAACTGCAAGAGGAAATACGAAGGTAATAGAAGTCACGGTAAGTCCCAATTTCAACGAAAAAGGAAGATTTGTTTCGAGCTACGGCGTTTTCAGAGATATAACAGATTTTAAACATGCTCAGATCAGATTAAAAGAAAGCGAAGAACTATTTAAAGCTCTTTTGAATAATGTTCCTCTTCCGATATTTTACAAAGGCATTGACGGAAGGTATCTGGGTTGCAATGAAGGATTTGTTAAGTTTATAGGCAGAGACGAATCTGAAATCATAGGAAAAACTGTTTTTGATCTCGGACCTGCCGATATTGCTCAGATTTACAGCGAAAAAGATGTAGAACTTTTCGTTTCCGGAGAGAATCAAATTTATGAATGGAAGTATATAAGACCGGACGGGGAGGTCAGGAACATAGTTTTCCACAAAGCAGCACTTAAGGATTTTTTCGGTAATATTACAGGCCTGATCGGGGCTATAGTTGACATTACAGACACAAAAAAATATGAAAAAATGCTCGAAAACCAGCAGAAGGAACTTGAACGCTCCAATAAGGAACTTGAGCAGTTCGCCTATACTGTGTCCCACGATCTTCAGGAGCCGTTGAGAATGGTTTCGGGATTTACCGATCTTTTGAAAAGAAAATTCAGCAGCAGTCTGAATGATGAGGCTTTGAGATATATTGATTTTGCCGTTGAAGGTGCAAGGAATATGCAGTCAATGATACATGGGCTTCTCGCGTATTCGAGGGTAACCACTCAAGGAGCGACTTTTGAAAAAATACCTTTAGAACATATCGTTGAAGCATCAGTTAAAAATCTGAAGGCTTCAATCGAAGAGAGCGGAGCGGAAGTAAATTATGAAGATCTCACCGAAGTCCACGGCGACAGATTTCAGCTTATTTCAGTGTTTCAGAATCTTATAGGGAACGCTGTTAAGTTCAGAAAACCCGACGAAAGGCCATTGATAAATATTACTGCCCGTTCTATTTCAGCGGGAAATGTTGAGATATCAGTGCAGGATAACGGGATAGGGTTTGACCCGAGGCATAAAGAAAATATTTTCATTATTTTCCACAGGATTCATCCTCAGTCAAAGTATAAAGGAACAGGCATCGGTTTGTCTATCGTTAAGAAGATTATTGAAAGACACGGAGGAAAAATAGAAGTAGAATCAGATAAAGGAAATGGGACACTGTTTAAGTTTAAATTACCTGAGGGGAAAGTATGAAAAATGGCGAAGGAAAGTATGTTATTTTGCTGGTCGAGGACAATGAAGGTGATGTCGTTCTGGCCAGAGAAGCTCTTATTCATATCAAGTCCGAATCAAAGCTCGTTCATGTGTATAACGGTGATGAGGCACTTGATTATCTTTACGATGGAAAGAACAGAAGGCCAGACCTGATCCTTCTTGATCTGAACCTGCCGGGCATGAACGGGATCGAACTTCTTCAGATACTGAAAACAGAATCTTCAACTGAAAAGATACCGGTAATTATTTTTTCCACTTCGAGCAGTGACAGCGACATAAAGGAATGTTTTAAGCACAAAGCGGACGATTATATTACAAAACCGATAGATCTGTCAGAATTTTTCGATGTTTTCAGACAGATCGATGATTTTATGGGCAATAAATGAAAAAACGGGAATATTATGGAAAATAAAACACTAAACATAGTGATAATTGAAGATAACGAAGGTGACGCTGTACTGATAAGGGAAATGCTTTCATCAGCCTACATGAACATTGATCATTTTTCTACTCTTGAAGCCGGGCTGGAAGCTTTCGAAAAGAAAAATTACGATGTGGCTCTTGTTGATCTGGGTCTGCCCGGCTGTGTTGGCACTGACGCTCCGGTGATGATCATGAACGAAAATCCCAATATACCCGTTATCGTACTCACCGCGAGCGACGACATCAGGCTGATAAGGCAGCTTTTTAAATATGGTGCCCAGGATTATCTGATAAAAGGGAAATTCGAAAAAGATGCTCTCATCAGGTCATTGAGATATTCGATCGAGAGAAAGAAGGTGATGGATAACCTTTCCGAGCAAAAGGTATTCGCCGAAAATCTGATTAATACTGCACATGCTGCTGTTATTGTTCTTGATGTTAATTTCAATATTAAGGTAGCTAATAAATATTTTGAGGATCTTTCGGGATATACTGCTTCGGAGATCAGGCAAAAGAACTGGATTGATCTTTTTACATCCGGGAATATGCAGGAAGAAGTGTGTATTGTTCTTTCTGAGGCTTTTGACGAAAAAGCATCGAAGGAATTCGTTCAGCCTGTAAAAATGAAGAACGGGGAGCTCTGTTATATAGAATGGCATTATTCGGTAATGAAAAATAATGATTATGAGACAATAGGACTTTTATGTATAGGTCAGGATATCACAAAAAGAAAAGAACTTGAGGAGCAGTTGAGGCAGAGTCAAAAGATGGAGGCCATCGGCCTTCTTGCAGGCGGAATCGCCCATGATTTCAATAATCTGCTTATGGTGATCCTGTGTAACTGCGATCTGATGCTTGCAGGAACAAAAAAAGGCGACCCGATGGCAGACGACATAATCGAGATCAAAAGAAGCGCACAGCGTGCTGCCGAACTAACAAGACAGCTTCTCGCTTTCAGCAGGAAACAGGTTCTTGAGCCCGAAATAATCGACCTGAACAGTGTTGTGAGTGATCTGGAGAAAATGGTAAAGAGGCTTACGGGAGAGAAAATTGACATAGTGACCGTTCTTTCACCCAAAACAGGAACTGTCAAGGCCGACAGGGGACAGCTTGACCAGATAGTCATGAATCTCGTGGTTAATGCGAGAGACTCCATGCCGAAAGGCGGGAAAATTACTATTGAGACCGGAAATGTAGAACTTGATGATGAATATTTGAGAAAATATTCCGATGTTAAGCCAGGTAATTATGCAATGCTCGCAATTACTGACAGCGGTGTGGGAATGAACAAAGAAACTGTAGAAAAAATTTTCGAACCTTTTTTTACGACGAAAGGTGTCGGAAAAGGTACCGGTCTCGGACTTTCGACGGTTTACGGGATAGTTAAACAGAGTGACGGTTATATTTACTGTTACAGTGAACCCGGAAAAGGTACTACTTTCAAAATTTACTTTCCAGTAGTCAATGACGATTTTTTATCGGAGACAGAAGTGCAGACTAAAGAAGAACTGACATCTCACGGAGAGAATATCGTAATGATAGATGACGAAAAAGATATCAGGGATGTAGTCAGAAGAATGCTTGAACAGGAAGGATACATTGTTTTCGAGGCCTCAAATTTTGAGGAAGTAAAAAAGCATTTTAAAGACAATCATATTGATCTTTTAATAACCGATGTGATAATGCCTGA
>SLFX01000055.1 GCA_007124045.1 Candidatus Delongbacteria bacterium
CCGGGAAAAGCGGCAAATGCCGGCGGAGTAGCGACTTCAGGTCTTGAAATGAGCCAGAACTCAATGAAACTTTCTTGGTCAAGAGAAGAAGTTGACGAAAAGCTTAAAATGATCATGAAGAGGATCCATGATGCAGGTCTCAAGTACGGAAAGGAAAAAGACGGATTCGTTAACTATGTAAAAGGTTCCAACATAGCGGGATTCAAAAAAGTTGCTGATGCTATGGTTGAACTCGGATACTAGTCGGAAATAAGAATATATGAACTAAAAAAGGCTCTAAACGGAGCCTTTTTTAGTTTGCAGAAACGGATAATTTCGGATATATTTCACGCGTGTTGAACAGTTTAACCGTGCGGGAGGTGCATAATGGATAAAAGCTCTAAAAAATTTCTATACGATCTGCTCAATACTCATTCGCCTTCGGGCTATGAGAACGACATTCAAAAAAAATGGATGGCATATACCGGAAAATATGCGGATAAGGTAGATACGGATATAGGCGGAAATGCAGTCGCGATTCTGAATCCGAGTGCCAAATTCAAATTATTGCTTGCCGGGCACTGCGACGAGATCGCTTTTATAGTAAGCAGGATAGACGAGAACGGTTTTATCCGTTTTAATCCCGTAGGAGGCATCAGCCACAAAGTCGCCCCCGGACTTATCGTTGAGATCATAGGCAGGAAAAATATAATCCCCGGTGTTATAGGTGTAAATGCGGAGCATCACGGGGGACTTGGTGAAAAATTCGAGTTCGAGGATCTTTTCTTTGACTGCGGCTTTAAAGACAGGAAGGAAGCACAAAAACATATACGGATCGGGGATTATGCTGTTTACAAAAATCAGATCACGGAGCTTAAGAACGGCATGATATCCTCAAAAGGACTCGATAATAAAACAGGCAGTTTTATAGTTGCGGAAGTCATTCGTAAGCTAAGCGGCAAAAAGCTTAACGCCGGTGTTTATTCAGTAAGCACTACAGGCGAGGAGATCGGCCTTCAGGGTGCGTATTTTGCAGCTTCTTCAATAAATCCCGACATCGCGATAGCATGTGATGTTACATGGGCTACCGATTATCCGGGAGTGAATAATGCGAAATACGGTGATTACCCGCTAAACGGCGGTCCTGTTCTGGCAAAAGGTGCACCGATAAACAGAAAGATCAATGAAATGCTTGAGGATGCGGCATCTAAACTGAAAATGAAGGTACAGATAGAACTGACTCCCCGTGTAACGGGAACTGATGCGGACAGGATCAGGTTTACCGGCAAAGGAGTTCCTGTTGCTCTGGTTTCTCTGCCTATAAGATACATGCACTCGCCTGTTGAAACTGTCAGTCTTAAGGCCATTGACGAAGTTGTTGATCTGTTGTGTGCCTTTATCTTAAACCTTACAGGTAAAGAGAACTTCAAACCACTGGGATAGTAAATGAGCACAATTGAAGAGATAAGGATAGATAAATGGCTTAAGATCGCCAGATTTTTTAAGCAGAGAGAAAAGGCCGCGGAAGCTGTTGAAAGCGGAAGGGTCAGGATCAACGGTGAAAGAACAAAGCCTGCAAAGCCTGTCAGAATAGATGATGAACTTACAATCAAAATAAATACTAAATACAGAAAGTTTAAGGTGAAAAAGATCGCCGAAAGATCTCTTCCCGCAGCTGAAGCAAAAGAGCTTTATATGGAAGTATCGGCAAATGAACCTTCAAAAGAAATGACCGAACTTGCGAAATTGATCGAAGAACAGAATTCTCTTATTCCTGAGCAGGAGCAACAGAAGGGCAGACCCACAAAAAAAGACAGAAGGATCCTGAATAAGTACAAGTATATGATCAAATGATAAAAATTAGAGATCTTAAAAGAAATTTTCCTGCCTTCGGTTTGAATATTGAATGCAGAATACTTGATGTACCCTCAGGGTCATCGGCAGGTATTTACGGAAGTTCGGGTTCAGGAAAAACACTTATGTCCAAGATAGTATCGGGGATCATTAAGAATTATACCGGATCTGTACAGACGGAACTGTCGGAAGCCGGTGATACTTATAAGAAAAAAATAGGTTATCTGCCTTTTACAAACACCCTTTATCCTGTTTTTAAAGTAAGGGAAATGATGCTTTTTCTGATTAGCAGATACGGTATAAAAGAGGCTGAATATGACCTTAAAGCAGAATGGTTCGCCCAATTCAGAGAAATACGCCCGTTCGCGAACAGAAGGATATGTACTTTGTCGGCAGGCGAACTTCAGTCTGTAAAACTTTTCGCTTCTGTAATTCATTCGCCTTCCGTCCTGGTTATGGACGAACCGTTCAACGGTCTGGGAACAGAAGATTCTGAAATGATCAGAATGATGGTTGATGATCTGAAAAAAAGAGATGTTTCGATCCTTGCCTTTTCATCCCACAAAGAACTTCTGTCTGTAATATCGGACGAAATGAGGACGATCGGATCGGGAAAAGTCGAATGATAAAACACAGCATTTTTTTGAAAGATATTAAGCTGATCCTCAGGAATCGTACGGCCGTTATATCTTTAATCCTGATATTGCTGGCAGAGTTGCTGGCGGTCGTATATTCTTCCGGCAAAATAAACTCTGCAACCGGAAGAGGAGCGGGGATATATTTTGCGTATCTTCATAATCATCTGCTTCTTTTTTACCTTCCCGTCATAACCGCGAATCTGCTGGTGCTTTCATTTTCGATGACTATGGAAAAAAGCAATATGCTTCTGGCCATGACCCTTCCTAACGGAAGAAAGTGTTTTTTGAGGGGAAAGGTCTTTTTCTGCATAATACTGTCATCGTTATTAAGTTTTCCGTATCTTATATCTGTTATATATTTTGGAGATCTGTCGAGAATATTAGTCCCGGGGTATTTTTTCTTTCTGATATTCTTTCTGATATTCACGATTATTGTGATATCGACTTTTTCTGTTTTTTTTTCATCGGGATATTTTAACAGGGACGGAGAATATTTTCCTGACAGCCGGGGTATGATCGTTTACATGCTGTTTATTGCTTTTATTTTTTCAGGTACATTTGCTCTCATGACGAGATCGTTAAAGATATATTATGAATATTTTATCGGATACAGAAGAAATTATCCCAATTTAGAGCTTGTGTTCATAATGGTCACGGTCTTTGTTTTTGTAATAATATCAAGGGTGTTATTATATGCGTCTGAGAAGAAAGACGGAAATAGTGCCGAAATTTCGAACAAATAGAGGTTTTGGAAGTTTATTCTTTTTAAATGTTGATTTATTGAGGATGGTAAAGCTGAAATATATCATTTTGTTTCTAATAACAGCCGTTTCAGCCGAGTTGATGCCCCAGCTCAGAACACAAATTGAGCAGCAGTCCCGTAATGAGGATATGACGAGGAGAAATATTGAAAGGCAGATCAATTATGCAGCATCTCTCGAAAGCAGGGGCAATTACGACATGAGTTTTAATGTTTATAACAGACTCGCGCTGAATTACCCCCGAGATCTGAGTGTGATCCGTGGATTAGTGGAGATATCTTTGAAGGCGGATAAAATACGGCAGTGTGAAACTTTTCTTATAAATACACTCAGAAATGATCCGGTACCTGAAAATTTTACAGATCCCTCCGACGAAACTGCTGTATTTCCCTTTAAGGTAGCGGCTGTTACTGCAGAATTTTTTTTCAGAACATCAAGAAACAGGCAGGCGTATTATTATCTCGATATGATAAGAAATGCAAAAACCGATGAATATTTTAAACAGGAACTTACCGCATCCGTATTTCTTAATTCCGGTCAGTATGATAGTGCGGAAAAGATATATAAAGAACTTCGAACGAAAGCGGGAGATGAACTCGCTTTTGCGCCGGAACTGTATGAAATATATCTTAAAGGCGACAGGAAACAGAAACTTTCTGATGAGCTTATCCGTATGGTTCTTGCTTCGGAAGAGAGGGAAATTTCTTTAAGATCCGGAAGCATAACCAGTCCCGAAGCTGTACTTTTCAATCTTTTTGAGGACAGCTCTTACAAAGACTCCATTCTTATATCGGCACAAAATATTGCCCCAAATACGGTTCTTCTTGCCGAAATATATTTTAATCTGCAGCTTTATGACAGATCATACCGGACACTTTTAGCTTCAGGTTCCCATAACAGGGAAAAGGCTGCATATGATATGGCACTAAGGCTTTTCGTTCAGAATGACCATGTTGCTGCCGGCGGTTTTTTTGATATAGCTTCAAACTCTTCTTCTTTTAGGAACGATCATGATTTTGTTGTCTTTTATTCGCTCAATTTTGCCAAAATATCAGATTTTGAAAAGGCTGAAGAACTTATAATGTCAAGTACAGTGCAGGACAGACAGCTTTTACTGGCGGGGCTGTATCATAATTACATGGGCAGACTGAAGGAAGCCGACAGCCTTTACACAAATTTTATCGGAAGAGAGAGGAAGCATTTGTCTTACTCGACAGATCAGATCCTTTTAAAGATAGCTCTTGGAGAGTATGAGCAGGCCGCAGATATTGCACTCGGTCTGACAAACAACAGGCTTGTATTTGTTTCTGACGGACAGGCATATTATGAAGTGCGTTTTCTGGAAACCGTCGCTGATCTTCTGATGGGCAAAGAAGATGTTTTTCACAGGAAAGCGCGTGTTCAACTGATGAACGGTGTCCCTTCTGACCGGGATAATGATCTGATAAGAATAGTCAAGGACCTTAAACAGATCGGTGACGATGAAGATCTGAAAGAAATATACAAAAAAATAGTGAAGCACAGGATCAATCCGGCTTTTGTTCCGGAAATAGACCATTTTGAATGCAGAAGTTACGGACGGGAAGCGTTAAATGTGATGTGCTCTGAGATCGCCGTTTACTATTATTCGATCAAAAATGATACTGAAAAGATAGAGCAGATTTTGATAGAAATGACAGATGACGGACTGCTTACCAATACGGCGGTAAAAACATATCTTGATCACATATCCGCGAACTCAAACAGTAAGAACACCGAAGATATACTTTTCCGGATACTTAAGAGCAATGTTGACGAGCCGATAAAATCGATTGTAAGGGAAACTTTGAGAAGAACGGAGCTCTCTTGAAGAATATATTTCTGATATATGTTTTTGCAGCCGTTTTTTTTGTCTCTTTTTCAGGGTTGAACGCCTCAGAACCTTTTTCGGTAAGGATACTGGATAATTATTCCGGTATTGTTGAGGCTTTTCCGGAAACTCCGATCGGTTTTATGGCTAAATTCAGGATAGATTCAGTCCTTTTTGATGTGGCGTCAAATTTGATAATGGAAGGTATAGAAAAAGACTCAGGTTTTGAATATGTGATAGTTTACCACAGGTTTTCCGGAGATGATCTCAAACCTTCTGCGGTATATAAATTTTCCGATTATTTTAATCTATCCGCCGAGTATCAGATAAGGAAAATGTGGATCACTTCCGCTGTAAGAAATCTTGGTATTGAGCCGGAATCAGAACGCGGAAGGGGAATGCTTCAGGGTGGTGAAATAGCTCTTGACATTCCTTTCAGGATCAAATCAAGGACTTTTCACAGAGTTTTCGGTGGAGATAACATAGGTCTGAGGGTAAGAGGTTCGATGTCCATAAGCGTGATCGGGCAGAGAAGCAAGAGTAACCTTCCGGGAGTTCAGGATACAAGTTATGATTTTACGCTTGATCAGACCCAGAATATCAGTATCAGCGGTAAGGTCGGAACCAAAGTGGATGTTAATATCGCCCAGAACACGGAGTCTTTCGATTTTGAGAATTCTTTAAGAATAACCTATTCAGGCGACAGTAACGAGATCATACAAAGGCTTGAGGCCGGCAACATCGGACTGAGTCTTCCGGGTACTAGATTTGTAAGTTTCAGCGGTGTAAATAAAGGCCTGTTCGGACTGAAGGCCGAAAAAAAGATCGGAAGGTTAAGATCAACTTCCATAGCTTCTTTTGAAAAAGGCAGAAAGAATCAGATCCAGATAAGAGGCGGGGTCAGACAGCAGGAAAGAATCAGGAATGCAAAGGACTATCTGAGGTACCGTTATTTCTATATTGAAGATGTTTTCCGGGAAAATATGGCCACTCCGGAGAACTATGAAAGAATAAGGGAGCACAGACCGCTTTTTGCGCCGCCTGTAAGAATAAGACCGTTCTCGTTCGAACTGTACATCACAAGAACTGAGATAGGAACTCAGAGACAGGCTGATATTTACATTGATTATTTGAACAGAGCTTCGGTTGACAGTATTGGAGGCTACTCGAATCTTTACAGGGAGAACAGAAATATCACACTGGTTCCCGAAGATCAGTATGATATCAATTATGAGATGGGGTACATAAGGCTTAAATCCCTTCATCTGAGCGGTGAGGATATACTTGCAGTGAGGTATATAAGGGAAAATCCGGCAGACCCGGCGCAGTTCGAGGAAGTGGGAGGTGTATTGACAGAAACTAAAATGGAACTTCAGATACTGGGCGAGTTCGGTCAGGAATGGAGTCATCCCTGGAATAAGCTGGAATGGAAAAATGTTTACAGTCTGGACGGATCGGATATTGACCGCGACGGTTTTGAAATGACCATACAGAGAGATACCCCGGGAGGAGTACGGACGGAGGAGTATGATATAAACGATGTGAGCAAGCCTTATCTTTACTGGTTCGATGTCAGCAGACCTGAGGTGAACGATGAAGTGGATGTCGGTTTTTTACGGCCGGCTAACGGAGAATTCATTTTTCCCAATCAGTTTCCGTTCATGCCCGATAACAACAGCCTGATCTACACCGAAGGAAAAGGTGACAGTCTTTATACTGATCCCAGAATATATACCGACAGATTCTATACAGGATCTCAGTTCAATATTAAATTTGAGTTTGCAAGCAGATCAAGCTCATACGATCTGGGATTTAATGTGCTTGACGGTTCTGAGGTTGTAAGGTCCGGCGCCACCACCCTGAGAAAAGATGTTGATTATATAATAAACTACAACACGGGTCAGCTGACGATAATAAACGACAGCTATCTGTCTGCGGACATCGAGATACTCTATGAATCCGCATCCTTTTTTCAGCTCGACCAGAAAGTGCTTCTCGGCAACAGGTTCGACTATACGGTGAATCGGAATACTTATATAGGAGCGACCATACTCTACCTTTCCGAAGCCTCGGCTCAGGAAAAGGTTCATGTGGGTTTCGAGCCCAAGAAAAACCTTATGCTGGGAATGAATGCACAGACAAGCTTTTCGTTTCCGCATCTTACCAGAGCGCTTGACGCTCTGCCTTTTATCACTACCGAAAGAGAGTCCCGTATTCTGATGGAGGGAGAGATCGCCAGGGTTATACCGAACCCGAATCCTCTGGGAGCTGCGTATATAGATGATTTTGAGAACAGCAGGATCAAAAGGTCTCTCGGTATCCCTTACAGGTCATGGTCAGAGGCATCATATCCCGACAATTATTCTGTTTCTGGTAATTATATTCTTCATCCCGGAGTTTCTGCACTTTCACATCCCGTGCCTCTTCAATATTTTCTGAAATCGTATTCTGGCTCTCCTCAGTTGTCTTTCTACTGGTATAATCCGAAAGATGAGGATAAACTTACAAGGGAGGAAATTTACAGGGATGTTCCCGGAGACCAGAAAAGGGACAGGGTAAATACGCTGGATTTCCAGTTCCGCCCGGTTATTAACGATGACGCTTTTACGGATATGGATTTCAGACCTGAAGATTCGTGGGGCGGCGTTATGAGATATCTCCATTCATCGTATCAGGATTTCAGGGATGTAAAATATATCGAGTTCCTTGTTTCAACGAGCAGGGACATAACAGTTCATTTCGATCTGGGGGATCTGAGCGAGGATGTTATTCCCAACGGAAGGCTGGATACTGAGGACAGGAACCGTAACGGAGTTCTGGATATCGGAGAGAATTCTGAGGATACCGGTCTTGACGGCATGATGGGGCCCGGAGGTTTTCATGCACTGGATTTTTTCGATCATAACGATCCGAGGGAAAAAGAACCTTTTGAATTCTATTCTTTTGATATAAGGCCGACGGAACCTGACGGTAGTCCCACGCCTGACTCGCAGCTGAGAAATTATTGGGATTTTATAAAAACAGAAGGCAACGGACGACTGGATACCGAGGATCTTGACGGCGGCGGAAATCTTGATACTTCTGTCAGGGCAAACAGATATTCTGTTGATCTTAAGGCCTCCCCTTCGGCTTCGGACAAATATGTCGTCAGCACTGATTACAGGGCGGGCTCCAATTTCGCACTTTACAGAATACCTGTTGAAGATATTACCGAAGTTCTTAACAGAGAGCCGGATATGTCGAGAATAAGGTATATGAAAATATGGTTCAACAATTCCTCTGATCAGGTAAACTCTACCAGCATCCGTTTCGTAACTATGGATCTTGTGGGTAATGAATGGTCTTCCAGGGGACAAAACAAGGGCAAAATAGAAGCAAAGACCGTAAATAATCAGGATGATAAGGGCAGATACTATTCCCCTCCCGGAGTAAGAAAAATTGACGATTTCGGATTTGAAGAATTTGAACAGTCACTTGCAATGGATATAAACCTCAGCGGATTCATGTCGGAAGAGGAATTTCAAAACGGCAGGCAGGCGATGCTGTCAAAAGAGCTTTTCCGTTCAGAGAACTATCTTCTTTATGAGGAGATGAAAATGTTCATCCACGGGGGGCGTTCTGCAAATGATCCGACATGGGACAGACAGAGGCCTCTGTACTATATTTACAGATTCGGAACGGATTCAGTTAATTATTACGAGTACAGATCAAAGCTTGTGAACGGCTGGTCGGGCGACGGAATAAGCAACCAGATGATCGTAAAACTGAGAGACCTTTCCGATCTTAAGACTGCGAGATCAGATTCAGGGAACAGAACTGACTCGATTTTTCTTGTGCCCTACAATGATGCCCAGATCAAAAGATATATCGGGATAAAGGGAAATCCCACTCTTCAGAGTGTAAGATACTTCAGTACCGGTGTTCTGGATTCGGCCAAAACAGATCTTGAAACAGAGATATGGGTTAATGAATTGAGGCTGGCCAGGGTTCTCAAAGATCCCGGTACGGCAATGAGGGCAAAGGCAAGGATCCAGGCGGCGGATGTGATTACTCTGGATGCGGAGATAACGAGTCAGGACGAGAATTTCCACAGAATAGAGCAAAGCAGAGGCAGCGGAGTAAATCAGCGGAATTTCAGTTTTAACTCTTCAATGAATGTTGATAAAGTACTGCCGAGAGCGCTCGGAGTAAATATTCCTGTTAGATATACGCACAGCAACTCCTCATCTTACACACAATACCAGGGTTCGACCGATATACTTGTTGACAAGTCCGATATTCCCGATTCTGTCAGGACGCAATCGGTCAGGAATCAGGTTGATATGTCCCTGTCCAGAAGCGCAAGGTCTGATAATCCGTTCCTGAAATACACTGTGGACAATATGAGATTTTCGGGTAATGCTTCTTTCTCGAATGCATCGAATCCTTCCAGTGTTTACAGAAAAACGACTAATTATAACTATAACCTTACATACAGTCTGAGCCTTCCCGACAGATGGTTCGGTTTCAGGCCTTTTTTCTGGGGTGATGATATCTTTCTGATAGGAAAGTTGAGTGATATGAGAGTTGTATTTTTTCCCAACAGTTATAATTTTTCTATCAATACAGGACAGTCGGAGACTTTAAGTCTTTCGCGAAGCAATAATTTTACCGAGAGCAGAACTTTTCTTGTTACCAGAAATTTTTCAACAAGTCTGAGTCCTCTGCCTTTCATAAATTCATCCTACAATATGAGTCTAAGATCGGATATGTACAGAAAAGCTGTGAAAAAGGAGAATTCTGAAGGCGATTCGATTATTACTGTTTACGACAGGGGGATAACGGATCTGTTCAGCCTTCAGTTTGGGGAATTGTCGAACCTCGAATCGTCCTTGAACAACAGAATGTCTATGAATATTTCCAGGTTTATTTCCAACAGTCTCAATTTCAACACGACTTATTCCTGGACAGCCAATCTGGGTGCAAGGACAGTGGTTACAAGTAACATGCGTAATAAATACGATTCAAGGCTAAACACAAGGGTGCATATCAAAGAGGTACTGGGTTTGGTACAGGAAGGTCTGTCCCGTGTATTTTCCGGAAAGGAAGAAGAAGATGCCGATAAGTCCGCCGGGGGAAAATCCGGAAAAGGGACGAATTTACTGGGATTTTTGAGCAGCAATCTGTCCGATCTGAATCTTTCGTACAATCAGAGCAGAGAGAACTCATTTACGGACATCAGGTCATTGGAACAGGCTGATCCCGCTTTTTTCTTCGGGTTCTCCGAAAAGCCGAAGATCGCGGACAGTTCTTCACCTCATGCATGGAGCGGATCCTGGGCAGCGAACGCTTCGACGAGACTGAGGATATCAAAAAATCTGGGGCTTGACGGTCTCGGTTATAATTTCACAAGGAATTACAGGCAAAGCGGAAACGAGGGTTTTACCGGAAATGATTCCGAAACCTCTTTTGTATGGCCTTTCGTGTCAGACCGGGATCACAGAAAGACGGGAGCGAATGAATTTTTTCTGCCGAATTATTCGATAAACATTACGGGTCTTCAGGATTTTTTCCAGGAGGGAGCAAGGAGAAGGATCAGGACACTTACACTTTCACATTCTAAATCAGGGAGCAGGTCAACCCAGTGGCATGCAGGATCATTAGCGCCTGATATGTATTTTACTGGTATACCGGACCTTAGAGATGCCGACATTACGGTAAGGGGAGCTGTTTTCAGCACCTCATTCTCTCCACTGGCAGGCGCAAGTATGAATTTGAGGAACGGGATGAATTTTAGTCTGAACTATAATTACAGCTATGATCTGAGGGAGAATTATTCGAACACTGACGCTTCGATTACATCCGGGGAAAAAAGATATACACGCGAATTCAGGTTCACTGCCGGTTACAATCAGAGAGGTGGATTTAATGTTCCTCTCAACTTCTGGCCTTTCAGCGGAGCAAGGCTTGATAATGATATAAACTATAACCTGACAGTTTCATACAGCTCCAACGACAGGTACAGGTATGATATCGCGAAAGGTGAGTACGAAGGCCTTGATAACGGAATAAGAACAGAAAATATTGCCGTATCACCCAATATCACATACAGGATATCAAGAAACCTGAACGGCACGGTCTCATATACATATAACCAAAATGAAAGTCGCAGTTACGGGGCTCAAAGCGTTATCAACAGCAATCACAGATTCGAATTGAGGGCAGTACTCAGTATTTCGGGAAGATAAAATGGATCAGCCGGACCTTTTTTCATACATTAATGAGGAAACGGATAATGATAAAGCATCCGGGAAAGAAAGAATCCTGACGGTCCTTGAGCTTACTCAAAAAATTAAATCTATTATCGAACCTTCACTTTCGGAATTATGGGTTGAAGGAGAAGTTTCCAATTATAAAAAACATACTTCCGGTCACCATTATTTCAGTTTGAAAGACGATAAGGCGGTAATATCATGCGTGATGTGGAGAAGCGCGGGATACAGGCTTGAATTCACGCCCGGGAACGGTGAAAAGGTTAAAGTTTACGGGAATATTTCTGTTTATGAAGCATCAGGAAGGTATCAGATTGATGTTAAGAAGATGCAGCCTGTTGGTGCGGGCGAGCTTCAGATGCTTTTTGAAAAGCTTAAGCAGAAACTTTTTGAAGAGGGTATTTTTGACAGTGCGGGAAAAAAGAGCCTTCCGTATTTCATAAAAAATGTCGGTGTGGTCACTGCGGAAACAGGAGCCGCCTTTCAGGATATCAGAAAGGTGATCAGGGCACGCGCTCCGCATATTAACATTTATCTCTACAATGCCAGAGTACAGGGCAGAGGCGCTGAGAACGAGATAGTAGAGGGGATAAAATATTTTAATTCATTTCCGAACCTTACGGATGTGATAATTGTCGGAAGGGGAGGCGGCTCTCTCGAGGATCTATGGCCGTTTAATGAAGAGTGCGTGGCGAGGGCATTATCGGAGTCCGTACTTCCGACCGTTTCGGCTGTCGGTCATGAGATAGATATGTCAATTTCCGATCTTGCGGCGGATGTCAGGGCGGCGACCCCGTCACAGGCCGCTGAGCTTGTAAGCATCAATTCAAGGGAGGAGATATACAGGCTTAAGCAGTACGATGAAAGGCTTTATAATCAGATACTTTCGTATTTTATTTATCAGAAAGAGATAGTAAGGGGTATTGAGAACTCTTACGCTTTCAAAAGGCCTGCCGATATTATTAAAAACTATCATCTGGTGCTTGATAATATTGAGGATAATCTTAACTATTACTGTGTTTCAAGGATCGGTAACGAAAAGAACAGGCTTGATAATTTTGTCAATATGCTCAGAACTCTGGATCCGGGATCTGTGATAAACAGAGGTTACGCCGTAATAAGAGATAAAAATTCAAAGAGGATTATAACAGCTTCGAAAACCATAAAAGCCGGTCAGAAACTTGAGGTCGGTATGAAGGACGGTTCAGTTGATGTGACTGCGGATCAGAGCACTTCAGATCCCTGATATATTCCTTTTGTATCCATATAGTCACAGACTTTAATTTTGAAATCTTCAGCCTTAATATTCCACTTCGGAGCGACCAGCTGTCCGGCGCGGGCTCTGGAAAGGTTTCTCTGGATCACGATGCTTTTATCAATCAGGCTGACGGCTCTGCAGAAAAGTTCCGTGTATCTTTCAAGGCTCAAAGGCCCGTAATCCCCCGCATTGTATATCCGCTCCATTTCCGTACCTTTTATCACCTGCAGGTGATGTATCTTTACATAATCGGGCTTTAATCTGTTGACTTCGCGGAATGTTTCGAAGATCATTTCATCACTCTCGCCGGGAAGCCCGATTATCAAATGGACGCCCGCGGAGAAATCTGTCTTTTCGCGTATGAGTTCATACGCGCTTTTGAAGCGGGCGTAATCGTGTCCGCGGCCGATGGCTTGAAGCGTTGAGTCGTGAATGGACTGAAGTCCAAGCTCAAGCCATACCTCCCTGCCTGCGGCAGTGCGTTCCAGCATATCGAGAAGTTCTCCGTATATGCTGTCCGGCCGCGTGGAAAGCGCAAGTATCCTTATGTCGGGATAGCTCAGAGCTTGTGTGAAAGATCTTTCTAGATATTCAAGGTCTCCGTAAGTGGAGGTGTTGTCCTGAAAATAGGCGATGAATTCATCCGTAGGATATTTGCGCTTTACATAGGGAAGACCCTGCTCTAATTGCTCTCTGACAGTTTCCGCGCCCTGAATAGTCTGCGGAATGAAAGATTCTTTGTTGCAGAAAATGCATGGAGGGTCGTTCGGGCACGGAGTGTTCAGGGTCAAGCCTATCTTGCCGAGCTTTTTGCCGTATTTTTTCAGCATGAAGGAGAGGATATCCGAATAGTAATAGCGTTTTTTATTCATGGTTGAAATTTACGAAAAATGAAGCGTCAATGATATAAAAAGTTGGATTCGGAGAAAAATATACGTATAATTCAGATACTCCATTCTATATGCTTTACGCGTTCTCTGATCTTCAATATCGCCTGAAACACTTCTCTTTCATCCGGCAGATCTCCGAAAACCATATTCCTGAAACCGGAATTATATATTTTTTTCAGCTCTGACCAAACTTTTTCCGCCTCTGAAAATATTAGAGCCTGTTCCGGACGGTATTTAAGCCACTGATTATTGTTCTTGAAGCTGACAATGTCGTCATTAGCCACTTTCAAAAGCATCTTATCAAAGTCATTTGAATCAAAAAATGCACTCAGTTCTGCGTTCTCCAGCATTTTAGTCAGATCATAGCAGTGCCTGATCTTTAAGCCGAGGTCAGTCATCGGGTCTTCCGTGTATGAAAAACGCACAAGGCTCATGATCTTTTCGCACAAAGTCCTTTCAGGTTTAAGCACGAGAACATCAAACGGTTCCATCTCGTATTCCTGTGCCAAGTCAATTTGGTCCGCATCTTTCATCATCTGATATATAAACGAACTTACTTTCGCATTTGTGTAAGGCTCAAAATAACCCAGCCAGGTCGCTTCGACCACAATATAGCTATGCGCCTGAAAGTATTCTCCCTCAAACAATTTCGTATAAGTGTGGACAGTTTTTCTTATATTCCCCTTCTTGTTTGTCAATTTCTCATGAATGATCTCCGGAAGAGATTTAGAGACTATTTTTCCTATCTTTCTGATCTTTGTCGTAAGCTGATTTGATGACTCGTTCCCCGACCTTATAATAACAAGATCAATATCTTCTGAAAACCGCTCAATAAGTTCAAAGCATTTTAAAAGAGCTGTTCCGCCTTTAAAAACAACATTCTCAGCAACTTCAGAATTGAAAATCTGCCTAATTGCGAATGTTACCCAGTAATCCTTTTCAACATAAACATCAGGTATGTCCAGTTTCAGCGATGTTATATTAACAGATTCTTTGAACAGCTTAATATTTTCGTGTAGTCTCATACGATATTCCATTTATTTGCATTAGGGAGAAATTTGCTTATTCTGCAGCGATATGAAGAAAGAGGGTTTAAGCTTTTTCTCAACTCCGGAGTTAACGATCCAAATCCAGCTTTTTCAAGTAAAGTTCCGAGAAATGCTCTGACGCGCGGCGGATATTTTAATGCGTATTTAATCAGAGTCTTTAACTCAGTCTCATTATACTTTTTCAAAGTGGTAAGCAATACGCCCAGTGCGAATTCAGTGTCAAGATCCAAGATTTTAGTAAAATCTTTCAGGGCGTCAAGAAATTGCAGGTATCTATAATTCTGCCCGTTTACATCAACATAGCTTTTTGCAGGTTTGATTACCACCCTGCCCATTTTCACAGAGATCCTTTTATATCTGCTTGCTGCATAATAAACTGCAGGTACCTGTGTTGTAAGAGCCATGCTGTTGTAAAGACCAGGCCCCGTAAGATATCCCACTCTCTCATTGTCTTCAAAAAGATAAAGTTTCAAAATTTCGCTTTCATCCGGACCGAGTTTTCCGAATACGGTCATTTTCGGTTTAAAGAAAACTCCTGGAGAAATCCTTTCGAGCTTTCCTTTTTTTAACAGTCTTTCCATAACTTTTGAACCTGCAAAATATTCATCCGGCTCAAGACCGAGATCTTTATACCTGATGATCTTCCCGTTTTCGATCTTTTTTACCTTTTTCAATATTTTTTCTGACACCTTCATTTGTCATTCCCTTCAAGTTTATATCAAATATAACTATTTTATGCTTATTTGTCAAGTTTATTATGCATTTTACTTGACAAAACAATATAAAGAATAAAAAACCTCCATACATGTGATATTTAAACAATGTTAGGGGAAAAACAAAAGGTAAAGTTGAAAAATATTA
>SLFX01000021.1 GCA_007124045.1 Candidatus Delongbacteria bacterium
TAACAATTTGAACCATATTCTCGATCGTCAGTCCTTTCTCGGCAAGCTGATGCTCGATCCACAACATCGGTAATGTAAAAACCGATTTCTGCGTATGCATTCTTCTTGCAAGTTCCGCTACGAAAGTACTTGTCATCGGGGGTTTTGAATTTGCCAAATCCGCAACAACCGAAATTAGATTTTTCGGATCTTTCTCAGCAGTTTCTGATATTCTGTCAGCCCATTTATTCGCCAGATCCCTGTCTGTACTGCTGGAAGAAATAATATTCGCCACCCTGTACAGATTCTCTATCAAAGCCAGCCGCAGCATTATCGGAACAGCCCACAATTCACCCAGTTTTAAGTTATTTATTGTCTGATAGGCTGTAACAAAACGGCTGAGGTTTTCAGGATCAACGCGTCCGTCACCGTGAGAAATTATCTCAAGAGCTATACTGTACACTCTCGGCAGTCCAAAGCCTGAATCGCCATTCATAAGGCAAGGTAATTCCCTGCTGTATCCTTTCGGCAAATGCCTTTTAGCCGTTTTTATTTGATCTCTGATCAGATAGAAATTATCAAGCAGCCATTCACCTGCGGGTGTAATTTTTTGATTTTTTCCGTCTGTTTTCTTGAGCAGTGCATAGATATTATTTAAAACTTCTTCGTTGATTTTCAATCTTGCCAAAAGTATGTCAGGGCCAAAGCCTTTTTTTAACTTATGCGAGTCCGCAAGATTTTTGCCGTGCTGCTCCATCTGGTAGGAACTGAATAATTCAGCTCTGAGCGGAAGCTCTTTATCAATAATTTTCCTGGCAATATCTAAATATGGCAGATCCGCACCCGTCTTAAGTAATGATTTTATATTTGTAATTGCAGCCTCCTTGATCCATGTAATCTGATGAGAGTTTACATATCATTATTTGAATAACTAAATTCAGGATCTCAAAATTCAGAACTCAGATTCTGTTTTCTTGGGTTTCCCTAAACTTTTCTTCAGATCAAATTCTTCTTTATTGCTCTGACCTGTGTTTTTCGAGTTTCTGTGATTTTTTTTATAATTTTTCATAATATCATTTATGGATCTACTTGATAATACTTTTTTTCTTTAATTTCTTTAATTTTTCTTCGGAACTCTTCTGTGATTTTAAAAGTTTCTCATTCGACTCTTTCAATTTCAGTATGATTTTATTGTATTCGTCAACTTGCTTTTTGGAATCTTCCTGCACTGTACCGAATTTTTCCTGCAGAACACCCACAAGGTGCTCATATCTGCCTGCAATAGCAGCAAGTTCGTCATTCATCAACATACCCCAGTCATCCATGGCTTTACCTCTCTGCTGCTTCCACTTTCCTTCTACTTTATCCCAGTTCATAATTAAATCCTTTCTTAGAGGTTCATTATAGATGAGTTTCTTTTTTAATTTCTTTTACCCCTTTGGATTTGCCTGAATAGATAAGTGCTGCCAATAAACCTGCTGAAACCCCAATTAAAAATGTAATACCGAGAAGAACTGCGTTAGGCATTGTAACATCTATAAACAGGATATTAGTCTCTACATCTTCCATGTTCTGAAAGACAATAACTATTACCAGCAGAAGGGCGATCATTGCTCCGGTTATTTTTAATTTGTACATTTTATACCTCCATTTTTTTGCCTTTTCGACATATGATTCAATATACCATTAAATAGCATCTCAAACAATCGCCCGAAAGGATGAAATAGTAGTTAATCCTATTAAATATTTTTATATTTTGAGTTTGTATATGTAAACTGAAAGCATCCGGTATTCAAGAGATTAGAAAGCTTCTTCGTTCCTTGCGTAATTGGCGATCTGAAGGCGGCTGTGCAGCGCTAATTTTTCCATAATATTATGAACATGGCTTTTAACTGTATAAGTTGCAATATTAAGCTCTATTGCTATTTCCTTGTTGCTCATCCCTTCAACTATAAGAGCAATAACCTCCTTCTCGCGCGGAGTCATGATTACAGAGTTTTTTGAGATCTTTTTCCCTTTTAGAAGAGCTTGATCCGCCACCTGATGGAATAGTGATCCTGCCATTGGGGGCGGTAGTACTTTCTTTCCTTCGAATATTTCGTGGATCGTTCTTATCAGATCTTCGACAGTAGCACTTTTTAGAATAAATCCGTCCGCTCCTGCATGTACGAGCTCAAGAATATCAGTTTGGGTAGGAATTAAACTCATTCCGATAATTTTGATCGCAGGAACTTCAATTTTCATGGATCGTACTACTTCAGCAATGTCCTGATTCTCCATACTGAAATCAAGAAGAACAATATCCGGTTTAAAAAAAAGAAGTTTCTCAACTGCACTTTCACCGTTTCCCATTTCACCGATGACTTTGATATCCCTTTGTGCTTCGAGCAGATCCTTGATCCCTTCTCTTAAAAGTTCATTATCCTCAATAATAAGTAATTTAATTATTTTCAAACAGAGCCCTTATAAGTGTTCATTCTTGCCAAACAAGATATCTCCAAAACAGTTCAGATATCCCGCTTTGACAAAGCAATATAACGATTTCACTGAGTTAAATCAAATGTTTTTTTTCAAACTTGCCTAATTGATTTAAAAACTACTTGACCTTAAAGATCAGGCCTTCGAGCGGTCGGACTTCGAAATTTTTGAGCTGAATGCAACCGGGTATTTTCCTTCCTGCGCTTGAGATGATCAGGCTGAATTCATTGGCGTCCTGAAAAGTGATCCTGTTTTCCTTTGTAGAAAAATTCAAAATGATGAGAAGGTATTCTCCCTGAAAGTTGCGCATATATGAAAGTATCCCGTTCTTTCCTTTGGATACGGGCACCCAGTCCCCTCTGCTTAATGCCGGTATGCTGTTCCTGATCTTTATGAGTTGAGTGTAGAAATATAAGAGTGAATATTCATTCGGTTTCTGAAGCATTACATTGCATTTTTCGTACCCCGCATTGACGGGAAGCCAGGGCTCTGTTCGGGAAAAGCCCGAATTTAGTTTACTTTCCCACTGCATCGGCGTTCTCGCCCCGTCCCTTCCTTTGTAAAACGGCCAGTAGATCTTTCCGAGCGGGTCTTTGATCTGATTTTTCGGAATAACACCGTTCTTCATTCCTATTTCTTCACCGTAATATATAAAAGGCGTTCCTTTTAAAGTAAGCTGGAGCATTGCTCTGATCTTTGCTTTTTCATGCGCACTCGGGCAGTTTTTCTGTTTGTCGTAACTTCTTGAAAGGTCGTGATTGGAAAGTACTATACAGGGCCAGCCTCCTGCCGGGATTCCGCCGTAAGATCTTTCTATTGCCCTGTAATATTTGGCTGCACTCCATCTTTGGAAAAGAAGTGAAAAATCGAAGGCCATATTTAAGGTATCTTCGCCGGATGACAGGTAATAACTGACCACATTGGATTCTCCTGGGGGAAGCGCGAATATTTCCCCGACCATCATCCTGTCTTCGTATGAATTTACAAGCGACCGGAATTCCTGCAGTAGCAGTACGGAAGTTGAGCGGTTCCTTGAATAGAATTTCCGTTTGCCGAAGATGAGTTCCGGTATTGTCGGATTTCTCCTCAGCTTTTTGTCCTTGACTATAAAATTTACCGCATCGAGCCTGAAACCGTCAACTCCTTTTTCGAGCCAGAACCTGAATATTTTAAAAAATTCCTCTTTGACCTCAGGATTTCTCCAGTTAAGATCGGGCTGTTCTTTTAAAAATGAGTGATAGTAAAATTCATCTGTTCTTTCGTCATATTCCCATGCTGATTTTCCGAATACGGTCATCCAGTTGTTGGGAGGTTTGCCGTTTTTACCCTTTGCCCAGATGTACCAGTCTCTTTTCGGACTCTTTACCGATGATCCTGACGAAGTAAACCACGGATGCTCCTGTGAAGTATGATTCATTACCATGTCAATTATGACTCTGATCCCCGCGCCGTGGGCCTTATCGAGAAGTTCTTCAAAATCTTCCATCGTGCCGAACAGAGGATCAATGTCGAGATAATCTTTGATATCGTAACCGTAATCAGCCATGGGAGATTTGAAAACGGGAGATAACCAGACTGCCTTTATTCCGAGATCCTTCAGATGGTCAAGCCTGTCAATAACACCTCTTATATCTCCGAAGCCGTCATCATTTGAGTCCTGATAACTCGGTACATAGATATGGTAAATGGCACCGTGCTTCCACCACACAGTTCTATCTCCGGCGCGTCTTTCCATTAAAGCTCAACAGCCTCAAGAAAATCGCTCATGATCTTTTCTGCCGTAAATTTCTTCGATTTGCCGATCGCGCTCTTTTTGAAGTTTTCATGTATATTTTTATTCTGAAGGTAATACAATGCCTTTTCTGCCGCTTCCTGAACTGTCTCTACGAGAAAACCGTTCTGAGCGTTGTTGATAATATCCTTGGGACCTTTTGTGTTATAAGAGATCACGGGAAGTCCGCACGCCATAGCCTCCAGTACCACGCA
>SLFX01000052.1 GCA_007124045.1 Candidatus Delongbacteria bacterium
ACATAATAAACACCCAAATGAGACTGAGCAGGGAATCTCTTTCCGAAAGCCCTGACCTGATAATATGGGGCGAGAGTAATTTTCCGAGATATCTTGAGAACAACCCTTCCTATATAGGTGATTTTATAATTTTCGCGGCAGAAAACAGAACAGATCTATGCATAGGATCTCTCGGTTATGACTATTTTCCGGAAACCGACTCCTTCAAAAAATACAACAGCACATTTTTCTTCGACCAGAACAAGAACATGTTTAGATACGACAAAAGAAAACTTGTACCATTCGGTGAAAGCTTTCCCTTCGCATGGATACTCACATTTCTGAAAGACATTTCGCTGGGACAGGCAAATTTTGACAAGGGAACGGATAATTCTCCGCACATCATGACGAACGGATCGCTTTTTCATCCCAATATTTGTTACGAAGCGCTTTTTCCGTACTATAACGCGTATCTTGTCCGAAAAGGCTCGCAGTTCATGGTAAATGTTTCCAACGACGCATGGTATGAGAACACTTCGCAGGTCTATCAGCACAGCAGGTTCAATGTATTCAGGGCGATAGAGAACAGAAGAAGCGTATTCAGGCTGGCCAACAAAGCTGAAAGTTCCGTATTTCTTCCTACCGGCGAACAGCGAATACTTTTCTTCAACGAAACGAACACTCAAAAAACAGCGGCCGCTCCTCTTAACTCCAGACTTACTTTCTTTACGCTTTACGGAAGATATTTTGCGGTCATGATACTGCTTTTCAACGGAGCTGTACTTGTTGCCGCATGGATATTTAAAGGAAAAACCAAACCGGGATCACAATGAAAATAATCTACCTTATTAAATACGGCGAACTTATGCTTAAAAAAAAGAACAGACGCTTTTTTGAAGACGCAGTTATAAGAAACTGCTTCGCTGTTCTCAGAGGGCATACTGTGAAAAAAGTTAAATTGTTCGGAAGGCTGCTGCTGGAGACAGAAACGGAAAATGAAGCCGAAAAAAACGCCGTAACGCAAAAACTGGCCACAAGGGTATTCGGGCTGTCGAGCGTAAGTCCGGGGACATCTGTTGAAAACGACCTTGAAAAGATCGCCTCCGAATGTATCGCACAGGCGCGAAAATACATCGCACAGCACTCCCCGCGGACATTTAAAATTGAGGTCAGGCGGCCGTATAAGAATTTTGCTAAAACCTCTCTGCAGATCGCTTCCGAACTCGGCTCGGCGGTATGGACTGAGTTTCAGCATCTTGAAGTGGATCTGAATGCGCCGGACATGACGATCAGAGTGGAATTACTTCAGGATTTCTCGATAGTCTATTCCGAAAAACACAAGTGCCTGAAAGGTCTCCCGGTGGGTTCATCCGGCAAGGTCGGACTTCTGCTGTCGGGAGGCATAGATTCACCTGTCGCGGGATATCTGGCGCAGAAAAGGGGCTGTTATCTTAACTGCGTTTATTTTCACTCTCCTCCCCACACATCCGCCAAAGCAAAGGAAAAAGTTGTAGATCTCGCGCGCAAACTTCTCGATTACCAAACGAAAATGAGGCTCTTCGTGGTCAATTTTACCGAATCCCAGCTTATGCTCAAAAAACTTACCGATGAGCAGTATTTCGTAGTTATGGGAAGAAGAATGATGATGAGGATCGTCAACCGGATCGCGAAAGAGTACGAGTTCAAGGCTATAATAACAGGAGAAAGCCTCGGTCAGGTATCGAGCCAGACTCTTGAAAATATGCACTGTATCGACACAATAGCCGAACTTCCGGTACTAAGGCCGCTTATCTGCTATGATAAGGAGGAGACTGTAGAGATCGCCCGGAGCATAGGCACATTCGACATATCAATACTTCCATACGACGACTGCTGCACGCTGTTTTTGCCTCCTAACCCGAACACAAGGTCAAGGATCACAGAGCTTGAGAGGGAGGAAAAGAAATTGGATATCGGATCCATCGTGGAAAAAGCAGTACAGACCGTCGAGATCATCGATCTATAATTCTCTGTGAACCACGGTTGCGGAAGCCTGAGAGCTGGGCGTAACTGTCAGTTCGCAGATCTGAACATGCTCGGGCAAGCTTGCAGAAAAGAAAACGATGTCCGCAATATCCTCCGCCGTCAGAGGTTTTAATCCCTGATAAACTTTTTTCGCCCTCTCTTCATTACCGTGAAATCTTACCACGCTGAAATTCGTCTCAACAAGTCCGGGCTGGATATTTGTCACCCTCAACGGAGTATCAACCGTATCCATCCTCAAACCGTCACTGATAAGCCTTACAGCCGCTTTCACTCCGCAATAGACCGCTCCATTCGGATATGCAGCGTTTCCGGCTATAGAACCGATGTTAATTATATGACCTTTCCCGTTTCTGATCATTAGCGGAACTATGTGTCTTGAAAGGTATAAAAGCCCTTTTATATTCGAATCTATCATCTCATCCCAGTCATCCATATCGCCGTCCTGAAATTTTTCAAGGCCCAGTGCGCCTCCCGCATTGTTTACAAGTAGGGCTATCTTTTGCCAGTTTTTCGGAAGATCTGAAATTACCCGGGAAACCTTTTCCCTGTCCCCGACATCAAGCTGATAGGTAAGAATCTCCGTGCCGTACTTTTTGTTTATATTATCCGCGACCTTTATCAGTTTTTCGATATTCCTTGAACATAATATAAGCTTTGCTCCGTTCTCCGCGAATTTTTCCGCACAGGCTTTACCTATTCCGCTGTTGGCACCTGAAATGAAAATGACTTTGTTTTTCATCTTAGATTTTCCTTTTTTTTAGCATAATCTAAGAAATATTTTTATTTATTTCAATTTTTTTATGTAGCAGAACCGGATTTTTTTTGTTAAAATACGAAAGATTAAGAAAATGAGTCTGAATGAAAAAATATTCTGACATAATATCGCTTTTGGATCCTGATGAGATTTTTCATAACTCTCATGATGCGTTTATCGTATCGGATTCAGAAAAAATAATCAGATTCGTTAACAATTCCGCCTGCAGAATATTCGGATATTCGGCTGATGAACTTACTGGTAAAAGTATCTTTATTCTCATGTCAGAAGACAGGACAAAAAACTATGAATTACAAATGGAAAAAGTGCTTTCGGGAAAAACTGTAACCAATATTGATTCGGGAGAGAAACTTTACGGTAAAAGAAAAAACGGCCTGATATTTCCCATAGAACTCACCTATGTGGGCAGCAGGATCGGCGATGAAAAATTTTTCATATCGCAGATCAGGGACATTTCTAATAGAATCGAGCGTGAGAAACAACTTTTAATTACTTCAACAGCCAGAAGAGTAATATCCGAAACCAACAGACTGCTGATAAAGTCAGTTTCAGAAAATGATTTCATACAGGGTGTATGCGATATTATCACCGGAATCGGCGGCTATTCAAAGTCCCTGATAATATATCTGGAAAAAACAAAAGACGATACTGTACTGAATCCAAAGGCTTTTTCTGGTTTTAATGATTACTTACCTGATAAACAGTTATTAAGCATTTCTTCAATAAAACACAAAGGAAGTCCGACATTTGCTCCTATCTTCGAAAAACGAACCGATGTTTGCAGGAATATAAGAGCGAAAGGTTTATGGAAGTACTGGAAAAACAGCCCGGATGAAATGGAGTTCGATTCCACAGTATCCGTACCCATATTCAGCGGGAGCGAAGTAACAGGAGTACTGAGGGTATATTCTTACGATCCTTTGGCATTCGCGGAACATGAGATCAAACTTTTAGAAGAGCTTTCCGAAGATATATCTCACGGCATTGATTATTTTAGAACATTGGCCGCTCACGGCAAAACTTTAAAACAACTCGAGGAATCCGAAAAAAGATATAGAACGCTTTTCGAAAGCAGCAACGATGCTATACTTCTGGCAGATGCGGAAACAGGAATTATTATTGATGCGAACCAAAGATCAGAAGATATACTAAACAGAGAACCGAATGACATTGTAGGCATGAACATTTCTGAACTCCACACTGCCGGATACGAAGATAAACTACAGGCAATGATTACGGAACTGGAGATATCACAAGAAAGTGTTACCGGTGAGTTCATTATACGATTGAGCACATCCGGTGGCAAAGCTGTTCCTGTGGAGGTAAGCATTGATTATGTATATATTAACGAAAAAAAGACAATTCAGTGCATATTCCGTGACCTGACAAAACAGAAAGCCGAAGAAGAAAGGATCAGGACTACGCAGAAAATGGAAGCGCTGGGTACGCTTTCGGGAGGTATAGCTCATGACATCAACAATATCCTTTCTCCCATAATCGGATTCACACAGCTCGCTCTGAAAGAAAAATATGACCCGCATAAACGCTCCGAATGCCTGAACGAAGTTCTTACCGCTGCGAACAGAGCAAAAGAACTTATCTCGCAAATACTTACTTTCTGCCGTAAAAGCGACAGCGAAAAAAGACCTCACAGGATCCACAACATAATTAAAGAGGTACTGAAACTTATCTCTCTTTCAAAGCCGGATAATGTAAGAATAGAAACTGTTGTGGATGAAAACGCAGAACCTATCTTATGCGACCCGGTTCAGATATATCAGGTAGTAATTAATCTTTGTACAAATGCTTTTCATGCAATGAGAGAAAAAGGCGGGATTCTGAAAGTATGCCTCGTAAGGAAAGGTTCTCCGGAAATAAAAGGTGAAAGTTTTGAAAATCTACCCGATAATTATATTTGCCTTATAGTTTCAGATACAGGATGCGGTATGAAAAAATTTGTTTTAAACAGAATTTTCGAACCGTATTTTACTACAAAACAGGAAGGAGAAGGCACTGGACTCGGACTTTCTGTTGTATCCGGCATAGTAAAAGAGCACGGTGGCGAGATATATACAAGAACCTATCCTAATGAGGGAACTTATTTCAAACTGACTTTTCCTGTTGCTGAAAGAGAGCCGGAGTCCGCTAATCTTCTAATTCGAAACCTTAATAAAGATAAACAAATTCTTATTATGGCAATAGACGATGAGCCGCAAATAACCTTTATGCTGAAATTTATGCTGGAGGAGCTTGGTCACACCTCAGAAACTTTTACTGACCCTGAAAAGGCTCTCGAATCTTTCAGAAACGAGCCTTCAAAATATGACCTTATAATAACCGACCAGACAATGCCGGGAATACCTGGAACAGAACTTTCAAGGAAAATGCTCGAGATCAGACCTGATGTTCCCATCATACTCAATACCGGATACAGCCCGGTCGCATCAAAAGATGAAGCAAAAAAAATTGGTATTAAACATTTTGTGATGAAACCGCTGACTATATTGGATCTCTCATATGCAATAAATGAATCCGTTAAATAATTAATTTGATATAAGGAATAAAAATGAACGAAAAGATCAGAAAAACGATCCTTGATAACATCTCAAAATCAGTTGGTAAAAAAGCCGAGTATGTTGATGCGAGACTTGTTACGGAGGACTATTCGGAATTTGTCGAATTATACGACGGAAATCTTGAGGAGAACGATACTACATTCGAGAACGGCATCGGAGTGAGAACTCTTTACAACGGAGCATGGGGATTCGCGGCTACGAGCGATCTTTCTAAGATCAATGAATGCTTTGAACTCTCCCTGCAAAATGCCAAAACAGCTTCGGAACTGGTTAGTGTCGCTATAACCATGGGCAAAAAACAGAAAGGTCTCAAAGCTTCATACGAATCACCCGCAAAAAAAGATCCGTTCAATGTCAGCCTGAAAGAAAAGATCGAATTTTTAAAAGGCATTGACGACAATCTGAAGGAGGACTGGATATTTAAGAGATATATCTCAGCAACTTTCCAGAAAAAGAACCAGTTCTTCTTCAACAGCGAGGGTAGCGAGATCGAAAGAAAGCTGACCGATGTTTTCGCCACTATGGCAGTAATGGGTCTCGATAATGAAGGCCGGATGCAGAGAAGGACTCACGAGCTTTTTACCAAAGGTAACGGTACCAGAGGCTGGGAGATGCTTGTTGACCCTAAGCTTTTCAGTTCGCATGCGGGCAGAGTAAAAGACGAACTTGCCGAACTTTTGAAAGCGGAATCTTTGAAATACGGCAAACGGTCGGTTATACTTCTGCCTGGGCAGGGATGGCTTCAGGTCCACGAGACTATCGGTCACCCGCTTGAGCTTGACAGAATACTCGGCTACGAGCTGTCCTATGCAGGCGGATCCTTTGTCACTCTCGATTCGTTCGGCAAGCTGAAGTACGGCTCGGACAAACTCAGCGTGAGCGCGTATGGCGGATTCCCCAACTCGCCCGGCTCGTTCGGTTATGATGATGACGGCAGCCCCGAAAGAGACTATTTGATGATAGATAAAGGGCTTCTGGTCAACTGCCTGACTTCGAGAGCGATGATAAATGAAGCGAACGAAAGAGCCGGCAGGAAGATTTTCAAAGAAAGCGGAGGTGCGTCACGTTCCACCGCCTTCTACAGAGCGCCTATTGACAGGATGACCAATGTGAACATCCTGCCCGGCAATGACGGCAAGCTTAAAGACATAATCGCCTCCACAGAGAACGGGATTGTTGTTGACAACCCGACCTCGTGGTCAATAGGCTCGAACAGGGAGCATTTTCATTTCGGCTGCGAGATAGCCTGGGAGGTGAAGAACGGGAAAAAAACAAGAGTGCTCAAGAACCCGACATATCAGGGCCACACTATCGAGTTCTATAATTCTCTAACTGCGGTCGGAGACAAGTCAACATGGTTGGTCGGCCAGGTGGATTCGTGCGGAAAAGGCGAACCGAATCAGGCTATGGAGCTCGGACACGGCGTGCCTGTACTTAAGTTCGAAAATGTAATCACAGGAGAGAAATAATTATGATAAATGCTAAAATAAAAAAAATATTCCAAAACGCCAGAAAAGAGGCTCTAAAGCAGAAAGTTCAGGCTAACATTTCGTATCATAACGAAAAAAGCCACCTGATGCGCATCGGGAACAACTCGGTATCTTTGAATACATCCGAAAATCTGACCAGACTCGATATAAATGTCACTATCGGCAAAAAACATGGATCCCACACTCAAATGGGCGAAATTTCTTCGTCCAAGTATGTAATTGAAGCCCTGAAGATAGCGATTGATAAGGCTAAAAACTCTCTCGATCTTGATTTTACTCCGCTAAAAGAAGTTATTGAAGATAATTTTGCTCAGGATGAACAGTACGACAAAAAACTTGAGAACCTCGACCCTGCTTTTAAGATGGAATCCTATAAAAAGATCATCGAGACCGTTGGGCAGCAATACAACTATTCAGGTTCGTGGTCAAGCGGAAGTACAGAGCACTTCTTCATGACTACAGAGAATGAAAATTCCGCATATCATATCGTGACCGATCAGCTTTTCAATATTGTATTAAAACACCCCGATAAAAAATGGGAGCTCAGCTCGACACAAACAGGATGGAAAAAATCTGATTTTAAAGCTGCAAAGACAATAAAAGAATTCCAGAAACTTCTTCCTGTTTACGAAGGTCATAAAGGTTTTAAGGTTAAGCCGGGTAAATATACAGTCGTTCTCGGATCCGCCGCTATAGCTGAAGTGATGGAAATGGCTCTCTGGACAGGATTTTACGGAAGAACTTATGAGGAAAAAAGGGCATGGACTTCAAAGAATAAAGCAGGCGACAAAATACTTGGGAAAAATATCACCTTGACTGATGATCCTGCAAATCCCGACACATTCGGATTCAGTTTTGACATGAGCGGTAAAAAGAGAATGAAATTCGCACTTTGCAAGGACGGTATACTTAAGGGTATAATGTATGATACTCAGACCGCTGCGATGTATAAAAAGAAACCCACAGGCCACGATATAGGCGGAAGCAGCATAGTGGTCGGAGCCGGCGAAGGGGATAAATCCCTGCTTAAAGCTGTAAAGGAGCTGGGAACAGTACTCTACATACCTGCTCTGCACTACATTAACCTTCCCAATGCGAGCAAAGGCATATTTACCGGCAGTTCAAGGTTTAACGCCGTTCTGATAAAGAACGGCAAGGTCGTAAGTCCTATCTTCTCGTCGAGAATCACAGATAATTTCCAGTCGGTTTTCGGAAATGTAAAATTAATATCTTCGGAATCGGTCTCATTTAACGGTTCGAATACTTACGACAGAAGAAACCCCGTCGCAATGTCCGTACCTACATACATGGTATGCGAAAAAGTCAAAATTACCGACTGCGCGGATTCGTTCTAGGTAGTTTTTATCATTTTAAGAAATGAAAAGGGCGGAAAATTTTCCGCCCTTTTGCTTTGTTTAATGAACTGATTACTTAGCCACCAGATTGACCATTTTGCCTGTTTTGGAGTTGATCAGTATGGTCTTAATGATCTGCTTTCCGTCCGTAAACTGCCTGGTTTTTTCATCGGCGAATACGAGTTCTTTGACTTTTTCGTCATCAATGTCGGCAGGTGCAGTTATGTTCGATCTGACCTTGCCGTTCACCTGAACTGTTATGATCTGAGTCTGTTTAACGAGCGCAGTTTCATCGTATGAGGGCCAGTTCTGATTGAAAACCGAAGGTTTTTTTCCGGTTATCTCCCACATCTCCTCAGTTATGTGAGGTATGAAAGGATGAAGCATTATTATAAATTTCTCAATAACCTCGTTGAAAAAATCCGGATTGAATCTCTTTTCATCTTTGACATAATCGCTGATCTCATTGAAAAGCTCCATCATCCTGGCGATCGAAGTATTGAAGAAAAAATCCTCCACTCCGGCAGTAACTTCTTTTATTGTATAGTTCAACCTGTAATTCAGTTCGTCATCCACGATCTTCGTGCCTGTGTTTTCGAATTTGCTGTCATTAACCAGCCTCCATATCCTGCTTACGAACCTGTCAACTCCGGCGATACCCTCATCCGACCAGTCTCCACCGTCGCGGTAGTTGGTCATGAACATCATATACATCCTGAAAACATCAGTACCGTACTGATCCACGAACTCGTCGGGAGATACTACATTGCCCTTGCTCTTGGACATCTTTCCGCCGTCACGGGTGATCATGCCCTGGTGGACGACCTTGTAGAACGGCTCATCAAAAGTCAGGTAGCCCAGATCATAGAGAGCTTTTGTCACAAACCTTGAATATATCATGTGGCCGTTCACATGTTCCGTACCGCCTATGTAGGTGTCAACAGGCATCCATTTGGCCAGTTCGTCTTTGTCGAAAGGCTTATCATCAAGCTCTGTATTTACATACCTGAGGTAATACCAGCTCGAGCAGACGAATGTGTCCATCGTCTCGGCATCGCGCTTTGCGGGTCCTCCACATTCGGGACAAGTTGTGTTTATGTATGAGTCAACAAGCGAGAGCGGTGCGTGCCCTTTCGGCTTGATGTCAATGTCCTTGTCTATTGGCAAAAGTACAGGAAGGTCTTTTTCCGGAACGGGTACGGTTCCACACTTATCACAGTAAATTATCGGGATCGGAACTCCCCAGTACCTCTGCCTCGAGACCGACCAGTCGCGGAGCTTGTATGTAATATGGCTTCTTCCTGTGCCGTCCTTTTCGAGTTTTTCGATAACTTTTTTTATGCCGATCACTGAAGGCGTTCCGTCAAACTGTTCAGAGTTTACCATGATGCCTTCTTCGGTGTAGGCTTCGGTCATTGTTTCTGCATCAAGCTCTTTGCCTTCCGGCTGAATTACTACTTTGACCGGTATGCCGAACTTTTTTGAGAACTCGAAATCTCTTGTGTCATGTGCGGGAACAGCCATGACAGCTCCGGTACCGTAAGAAATGAGCACATAGTCGGAGATCCAGACCGGGATTTTGGCACCATTTACGGGATTGACCGCATAAGCACCTGTCCAGACACCGGTTTTTTCCTTTACGGTTGACTGTCTTTCGATATCTGAAAGTGATTTAACCGATTCGATATATTTTTTCACTGCTTCTCTCTGCTCTTCCGATACTATCTCCTGCACCAGCGGCGACTCGGGCGCGAGAGTGCAGTAGGTCGCTCCGTACAGAGTATCCGGCCTTGTTGTGAACACATCGAAAGATTTATCTGAATTCGCGACCTTAAAAGTTATGACGGCGCCTTCCGACCTTCCGATCCAGTTAGTTTGCATCAGCCTCGTCTTTTCGGGATATGCAGTCTTGTCGAGGCCTTTCAAATACCTTTCAGCAAAAGCTGTCGTCTTAAAATACCAGCTCTTGATCGACTTCCTTTCGATCTGCGTGCTGCATCTTTCGTGGCTTCCGTCAGCTAAAACCTCTGAATTGGCCACAACGGTCGAGCATGCGGGACAGTAATTAATAAGCCCGTCAGACTGGTATGCCAGCCCGTTCCTGTATAATGTAACAAAAAGCCACTGTGTCCATTTGTAATATTTCGGATCGCTCGTCTCAAGATAATGGTCCCAGTCGTACATTCCGCCCAGAGACTTGTACTGCTCCGTAAATTTCGTAATATTTTTTCTGGTCGCCTCGTCCGGATGTATGTTGTTCTTAAGCGAATAGTTTTCAGTGGGCAGTCCGAAAGAATCATATCCCACAGGTGAAAGCACATTATAGCCCTTCATTTTCATAAATCTCGAATGAGTGTCGAAAGGCCCGTAATTGAACCAGTGGCCGAGATGGAGCTTGTCGCCTGAAGGGTAAGGGAACATACAAAGGTTGTAATATTTTGGTTTGTCGGAAGACATATCGGTCGAATAGATATTATTATCCTCCCAGTATTTTCTCCATTTCTTCTCTATCTCTCTAAACGGATATGACATTTTATAGCTCTCCTGAAAATTTATTACTATCTTTTTGATCAATAAAATACAGAGTTCGGATCAAGAATGCTTTTGAGACTTCCATAAATACCTTTCTCACCCAAATCTGTTCTTTTTCCGCATACATCGTTTACATCCTCAAATCTAAAAAAAGATTTATTGGTTCTCAGCATCCTTAAAGTAAGTGATGTTACGAACCCGAAACAACCGAAAGTTCCTGTCATGAACTTTACCAGATCATATCCTGCTACATTTTTCAGGGTCATTGACCCGTATTTTACGAGCGTACCGTCCGAGGTCAAAAACTCAATTCCCGTAAAATAATTTGATGCGGCTGAATCAGGTTTTAAACTGGAAAATATGCCGCCGGCACTTCTTTTAGTTTTCAATTCCGAAGTATCCAGAGGAAAAAACATTCCCTCTTTCGCAAGACCCTCAAAAACCTTTTTCCAGTCACATCCCGCCTGAAGAACCGCAAAAGAATTGTTCTTGTCTATTTCGACATTTTTCAGATTCTGAGATGAAAGAAATACTATATCCCGATCAGAAAAAGATCTTTCCTTAAACGACGAACCGAATCCGATGGGGATAACCGTAATACCGTACCTGTTTGATATCTTCAAAATATTAGACAACATTACAATATCATCAGGAAATACGAACAGCGCATCATTGACCTCCTGATAATTTTTATGCTCCAGCACGGCTATCAGCTTATGTTTATTTTTTTTTGAAATCATTTTATGTGACGCAGCAGATCTTTCAGATCTCCGATAAGATTTATAATTGTATCTTTTTTGTCCGCAGATATTAGAAAAGGAACCCGTTTTGATTCTTTCAATATCTCATTAAACTCATCAAATGATGCGGAAGGCTTCCAGTCTTTAAGATAGTCGCCTGCAGATCTTATCGGCATTTTATCATCTTTAAGTAGAGTTTTGATCTTAAAAAGAGCCTGAATATCCCCAAGATCAAACTTCCTTTTTGATGTGGATTTTCTCTTGACAGGTCTCAGAACTGAAAAATGTTTTTCCCAGTACCTTATCGTTGAAGGGTTTATGTCCAGAATTCTGCTCACTTCTCCGATTGTATAATAAAGCCTTTCCCTGATAAGCTCCAAATCCGTTCTCCAAATTATCTTCAGTTCCTTATTTGAACCTCTCGAAATATATCCAAAGGCATGATGAATGTCAATAATAAATTCAAAGTTTTTCTTTAAGACTAATGACGGTATCCGCCGAAGATGCCATAGAAAAAATTTTATTGAGCTTTGAAGTATTGTCCGAAAGAATTTTTCTGAGATCCCTTAATCCGCTTACGAACTGAAGAAGCTCCGCTAAAGAACCTGGTTCCGCCCTGCATATTCTGCCCACATTATATTTATCGCAATAATAAGCGATATCCCCGGTATCCGTTGCAATAACGGGTGTTGACATCTGCATTGCCTCCCAGAAAACTACGGGCATACTCTCCTTTCTTGAACTTATAACAAGGTAATCAGATATCTTCAAATGATAAGAAATTTCTCCGGCATCTTTCATTCCCATAAATTCAATTCTGTTTTCAAGGCCGTTTGAGCGGACCGTACTGATCAGTTCCTGTTTCATTTCACCGTCACCGATTATCCTCAGATTGAAGTTCTTTATGCCGGATAGAATTATTGCGTCAATAAGAATATCAGGCCCTTTTATCTTTTCCAGCCTTCCGACAAACAGAAGTTTAAGAACAGAAGACCGCTCATATTCCTGATCCGTTTGAGGCATATTTCTGGATGTAAAGAGCATACCGGAAGAGAGGTTGAAAAGATCAGTAATCTTCTTCTGAAGGTGAATACTGTTGGAAAACAACACATCCTGATAAGAAAGAATCTTTTTTATGAAACTTCTAAATATTTTTTTGCTGCCGTAAACGGATATGTCAGAACCCAAAGCCCAAACAGCAGAAACACATCCCCGCGGTTTTTGAAGATATGACCACATTCCTGCGGGAACCGCCCAGCAGTTAAGCAGAATATCCGGTTTAAAATCCTCAGCAACCCTTCTGAATTCCTTTCTTCCCTGGCGGATCAGTGAAATATATCCCAAAATTGCAGGTAATGAAAATTTCTTCAAGTCCGAAAACCTTTCGCTGCCTCCCCTCCAGTTAAAATAATTCAGAACCGCTCCGCAGTTGTTTAGATATTCTTCGTCATATTCGCAATCCATTTTTTGGGTGATCACTTCGGTCCGGGCACCTGCTTTTTGCAGCTCAACACACAGATCATAAATAAAATTACCCGGAATATCTGAACTGCTTGCGGGGAAACAGTGGGTAAGTATCAGTACACGGGGACTATTTCCCGTCATCTTTCTTTTTATCCATTTTATTTTTAAGGTTTTCCAGATCAGACCTGAGACCTACGACCAGTTCAGCAATAAATCCGGTCACGAAAAGCTGTATCCCGGCTATTATCATTGTAGTGAAAAGCGTGAAAAGCGGCCTTATCTGTGTCTGTGTTATAAAATAATAAACGGCAAGATAGAGAAGTCCCAAAATTCCCGAAACTGTCATTATTGCACCAAGCAGAGAAAAGAACTGCATAGGTTTCTTCCCGAAAACAATATTGAATTTTACGACAAGAACATCTACCATTGAGATCGGGAACCGCATAAGTCCGAACTTTGATTTTCCGTACTTTCTGGGATTCCACCCTGTTTTCACCTCTGTTATTTTATATCCTTTATCGGCTGCCATCATGACAATGAATCTGTGCCAGTCGGATCTCAATTCGATATCCTCTATTACATGCCGTCTGAAACCTTTTATCCAGTTCATGTCATGAACTTTAACATTGAACAGTCTTCTTGAAACTGCGTTGTAGATACCTGATGCAAGAAGTTTTCCGTCGTTTCGCCCCTGTCGCCAGCCGGTTACAAGATCATATCCCTCAGTCAAAGGTTTCAGCAGTAAGGGAATATCCTCCTCAGGATCGCTCTCAAGATCACCGGGCAGGAAAATAATATAATCTCCCCTGCATTCGGTAAATCCTGTGCGCATCGCTTCTGTAAGGCCGCAGTTCTTTCTGTGTGTAAAAACACGAACAAAACCATATTTCTCAGCATGATTCTTTATTTCATCTGCAGTCCCGTCAACGGATCCGTCATCAACAACAATAAGTTCGTATTCATTTGATTTGTCGTTCTCTGCTGCCGAATTTATCTTTTCGAAGAGTTCCGCTATGTTTTTTTCCTCGTTAAAAACAGGGATAAAAACAGAAACGAGGTTTTTTTTTGAAATTTCCTTCTCTTCCATACTTCTCCGCCCTTTCTGAATAGTTGTGCTAAATTTAACATAATTTATCCGACAAATCAACTAAAGAGAGTGTTTACATATGAAAAAAAACATTGTTATTTTATTTATCCATTATTATATTTGATACGACAAAACTACAAAAGGGGTACGCCCATGAAAAATTTTATAATAACACTAATACTGCTGATTTCGACCGTTTATTCAAACGGCGGAGTTATAGATCTTGGCGGAAAGCGTCATTCGGGAATAAATGCGGAATCTATATCCTCAGCTCATTTCAGTGCCAATATTGCAATATCAGATCTTCGTTTCAGCGAGATTATCACAGAAAAGGGGACTTTTACCGAGCTGTCCTTCCGCGGATCAGGAGTGACCCATGAAGTCGGCCGGCCTCAAATGCCTGTTTTCAGAGAACTGATAATTTTTCCAGACGGATCAGAACCGATATTGAACTATAATCCGCTTAAAGAAACAGAAATTTCTCTTTCCGATCACGGAATAAAAAACAGAATACTCCCTGCACAGCCGGGGTACTCAAAATCCTCCAGACCGGAAGAGAGAATTTTCGTTATCGAAGAATCTTTTTATGAAAAACCCGGATATACCAAATCGGAACCTGTAAAAATCACGAAAATAGGAACAATGCGCGGTGTTTCTTTCGGAGTTTTAGAAATCAGTCCTGTTTCGTACGATCCCGTCGCCAACTCGATAAGAGTGATTACGGATATAGATCTTGAAATAACATATTCCGGCGGAGACTCTGAGTGGGTCAGGACAAGATCCGAGCACTATTCTCCATTTTTCGAAAACGCCTTCTCTGAAGCGATTAACAGCTTCAGTCCCGGAAGTAAAAACGAGCTTACCTCATATCCGGTCACCTATCTGATCGCAGCCAACGAAGCTCTAACCTGGAACGCGAAACTTCAGCAGTTCATTGACTGGAAAACTCAGAAAGGCTTCAGGGTGGAAGTGAATTTCTTTCCTTCATCCGCTACGGTATCTGATGTAGATCAATGGGTTGAAGACAGGTATGAGAATTTATCTCCAAAACCCTCATTTCTTCTTATAATAGGAGATGAGTCAGGTGATTATGTTGTTCCTTCGGAGGTAAATCCGCCTCTCGGGTCCGGATGGGGCGTGACAAGATCGGATCATATTTATGCAGTAATGGGAGAATTGTCTGATGAAAACAGGATTCCTTCTATACATGTCGGCAGGATGTCAATAAACAGCCTTGAAAACCTCAATGCACAGATCGACAAGACCCTGTGGTATGAAAAAGGTCAGTTTGAAGATGACAGTTTCAGCC
>SLFX01000079.1 GCA_007124045.1 Candidatus Delongbacteria bacterium
ATACCTATCGGATTTCAGAAGTCGGATGTAATCGCAAGTAATCTCTGCTTGATAATTCCAAATGCAACATTTTATCATTTTGGCATATTGACATCAATTATGCATATGTCTTGGGTGAAAAATGTTTGCGGCAGACTTGAAAGTAGATTCAGATATTCCAAAGATATCGTTTACAACAACTTCCCGTGGCCGGACAATCCGACAAGAGTTCAGCAGATAAACATTGAAAAGGCGGCTCAAAAAGTTCTTGATGCACGGGCTTTATTCCCGAACAGCTCTCTTGCCGAACTTTACGATCCTGTTTCGATGCCGCCGGAATTAGTAAAAGCTCATAATGAACTTGACAGAGCTGTTGATCTGGCCTATCGTTCTCAGCCGTTCGTCAGTGAAGCTAACCGCATGGAGTTTCTCTTCGAATTATATGAGAAATACACCGCCGATCTTTTCACGAATGCGAAGGTGAAGAAGAAGAAAAGAATAAAGGCTTCGGAATAATTTTCATACTATTATAATCTATTTTCAATCAAAACTTAAATATTTTTTCCTCAGGGTAACTATACTCACCCCTGACAGTTGTATATTGCCTCTGTGTTAAATCAAACGAGGTGCAAAATGACTGTAAATCAGTTTAAGGAGATCCTTCAGGCACTGACCCCGCTTAAAGAGGAGATCGAATCGGTTGTTGACAGGGTGAATGAGATATTCGAAAAATTTGACGAGATAGAGTTCGAGCCGGACGAAGAGACTGAGGCTATCGAAGCTAAAGTCGAAAAGCTTGAGGAGGCTATCAGTGCCCTTGACGATGATGATGACGAAATGAAGGCGAGGCTGGAAAAAAAGATCGGAGATCTAAAAGAGTCTTGCGGAGGGATCGGTGATGCGGAGGAACTTATCAGTCAGATCGAAGATTTGTTCAGTGAGATCAAAGAAACTGCGGAAAACTTTAACTGCTAGAAAGGAGGAAACGATGAGTAACGAAAAAGATCAGGCTTATTTTGAAGCTGTACAGAAATGGGCCGAAAAAGTGCAGGTGCTTGCACAGTATCAGCGGAAGAACATGAAATGGTTTCTTGCACCCGAGATAGTTCAGTGGTTCACGCCGAGCTATGAGGGCGAGGTGGCGAGACTGGAGAAGGAAGTCGAAAGACTGGAAAAAATTGCCGATAAACTTGAAATGGAGGTGAACTGATGTTTGGAAAAATCGTAGCGGGAATGGTCGGACTGTGCGCGGGTGTTTTACTGGCGGCATGGGCTGAGACGATGGACTCTGAGGTTAAGCTTGAGACTAATTATGACGAAGACACGGCTGTTGAAGAAGAGACGACTGTGGAAGAAGAGACTGATGTGGATCTGACCGAAGCTGCTCAGGCGAATTAGAGGAATCGGGCGGTCTTTTGGCCGCCTTTTTTTTGGGAGGTTTTATGGAAAAGATAATTTGTAAAAACTGCGGGTTCGATATAGCAACCAAAGGTGTGGCGGGCAGGGACACTATAGGCAGGTTCGCGGTGTGCTGTATGTGCGGGAAAGAAGTAAAAAAAGAATCGTGGCTGTTTCGTAACAGTAAGTTTACCGCCGCTGTTGTCTGCGTCAGATGTTTTAAGAAACTTTTAAAGTGCTGGATCGAATGCCCTGAATGCGGAACTGTGCATAAATAAATTTAATTTGTACATTCCCGATTTTTGTTTTATATTGCTTATGTTATTAATTCTTACAAACTGGAGGTTTTTATGGAACTGTACGATCTTGTCATACCTTTCGGTATCACTACTTACACCCTGCTGATACTCGCTGCTCTTATCGGAAAAAGGATAATAAAAATAAATTTCAAATGGCACCCCAGAATTGCTTTAACAGCTCTGATATTCGGAACGATGCATGCCGGAATAATACTCTATTACAGATTTTTTTAATATTAAAAAATAGGAGATTATCATGAAAAAAACACTTGTTATGCTGACACTAATCGCACTGACCGGAATAGTTTCGGCACACCCCGCTTCTGTGGTAAGAGGTGAATTCAATCTGGAAGATAATCTTCTACATGTGCATTTCACGCATAATGTAAAAGATTCTGAAAGCCATTTTATTTCAGAGGTGTCAATTGAATTGAACAGGAAGGAAATAATCAACCAGAAGTTGAAATCACAGGAAAGTGAGAGCGGAGGATCGCTGATTTACAAAATTTTTGAAGCAAAAGCCGGTGACAAGATCAGGATACGAACAACCTGCAGTAGGTTTGGGAGAAGGAATTCCGAATTTACCGTAGAAAAAACGCCCCGCATAAGTACTCCGAAAGAAGTGCAGCAGGATGTTGAACAAGACACGCAGTCCGAACCGGCAGAGCAAAAAATGAGAAGAGAAATGCCCGGTGCTATGACCAGATAGGTTATTTAATTTTATTTTTTCCGTATATCAGACCAATAATCCTGTCAATATCTTTATAATCGGCGTAGGCCGGCTGCCCCGGAGCGGTCGGTTTTTCGCCGTCAGGACAGGCGTAAACGAGAGGCGAACCATGGAAATAAGCCTTGAGTCTCCCCTTTACTCCCGCTTCGCCCATCGGTACAGGTATGATCTTTTCGCTTACACCCATCAGTGAAAGAAGCACATCACTATCTGTTTCGTCATTGCACATACAGGCAATTTTTATCATATCAGGATTATACGCGAGAGCTTCATTTATAAGTTTTTCAAGAAATTTCCTGTCCGGAGTAAACTCGTAGTTATGATAAGAAAGCATAAGTTGTTTATGAAACCGGGCAGCCGCATCTGATAAAACAAAAATATCCTCCTGGGGTTTAGTCAGTGAAAAATCAACAATATCCGCACCAAATTCCAGAGAATTTTTTAAAAATCCCAGGCTGGTTTTGGGATCAGTGTCAGTTCTGTAGGTACATATTGATGTTTCTGCTTTTGATATAAGCAGTGGCAGTTCGTCAATATCAGGCTTAATAAGATCAAGTCGCAGCTCTACATGTTTATACTTTTCGATAAGAACTACACATTTTTCAATATCAGTATCGGAAATGCTAACGAATATCATCAATAAGCTCTCTTAATCTTGATATCTCAATACGATTGATAACCGGATGTCCAATATTCTTCAGAAGTATAATATCTATTGAAACCCCACTTTTTTTCTTATCCTGAACAATTGCATCAATAATAGCGGGAGTTGAAACGAGTTTGGATATTTTTACGGGAAGTCCGTTGAGTTTTATGCATTCAATAAACCTCTCGGATTCTGAACGCGACAGCCCGGAGAGCTTTGAAGAAATTTTACACGCTGCGGCCATCCCTACCGAAACAGCAGCACCGTGATGAAGCCAGTACAATTTAAGTTCAAGTGCATGTCCGACGGTATGTCCGAAATTTAAAATCTTTCTTAAATTTTTTTCTTCAGGATCGTCTTTGACGACAGCCAGCTTCATCCTGACAGTTTTCTTAATTACAGAAAGCATTTTTTTATCATTAAGCTCCGAAATTACAGTGTGCTCGATTTTTTCAAAGAACTTCCTGTCATAAACCGCGGAGGTCTTCAATATTTCAGCAACCCCGTTGTTCAGATTGTTCCTGTCAAGTGTTTTTAAAAAACCGGTGTCGATTATTATGCTGTCCGGCTGTCTGAATGTACCGATAATGTTTTTAAACCCGTTCTGGTTCAACCCGTTTTTACCTCCTATCGCCGCATCCACCTGAGCAAGAAGCGTCGTGGGAATAAGTACAAGGCTGCACCCCCTTTTATATGTAGCTGCAATAAATCCTGCAATATCGCAAACTACTCCACCTCCAAGACCGATAATTACTGTATCTCTGTCAGCTTTCATGTCCATAAGTTTTGAATAAATATCATCAGCTGTTCTCAGATTTTTACATCTTTCTCCGCCAGCAACATAAATGGTATCGTATTTTTTAAAGAGCTTATCTCTGTATAAAAAACTTACATTCTTGTCAGTTATTACAACTACTTTCCGGTTCTGGGCAAGCTGAGTAAGCTCCTTTGCGGCGTCTGAAAAAAATATCTGATCCCTTAATGACATTTTAAAACCTTGTAATTTTCATTAACATTGTATAAATTTAAACAATTTTTGAGGAAAACAAAATGAATAATGTCAGTAAACCGGTTTATTTATTTGTTCAGAACACATTAAAGGACGATCCGCGAACTTTTTTTAAAGCCATTTTGGCTGTTTTTATAGTCAATATTTTCATTTACTATATGTTCAATCCGACATACGGCACCATTGCTCTTTTCCTGACAATCCTCTCGCTTACAGAGATATTCTTCCCTTTCAAATATGCTCTTTATGAAAAAGGCATCATAGTTGACCGGTTCTTTTATAAGGTCAAACACGAGTATGGTTATTATAAAAAGGTCTATAATGATAATAACGGTATATTCCTTTCGCCCTACAGATATA
>SLFX01000033.1 GCA_007124045.1 Candidatus Delongbacteria bacterium
CATCGTTTTTAACAGATTCTTTTCCAAATACTCCCAGTCCCAGTTGTCGCTTGATTGGAAATTCCCGCATGTATTTGATACTACTTCTCTGATGTAATCATCAAGTATCTCTTTGACCTCTCTCTCCATTCCCTCATCAGGTTGAACACCGTACTCTTTTGCAAAGGGAACATCCACACCTTCGCTGATAGCCCCCTTGATCAGAGCCGCTCTTCTTCTGCGATATATGACATCCCTCTTCTTGTTCATAACATCATCGTACTGAATAATGTGCTTTCTCATGGAAAAATTATGCATTTCAACCCGTTTTTGCGCTCTTTCGATCGACTTGGTTATCCACGGATGCGCTATCGGCTCGCCTTCATTCCTCCCGAATTTATCCATTATTCCGGATATCCTTTCAGATCCGAAAATACGCATAAGGTTGTCTTCGAGCGATACATAGAACCTTGAAGATCCCGGATCTCCCTGCCTTCCTGCTCTTCCCCTTAACTGCCTGTCTATCCTTCTTGAATCATGTCTCTCGCATCCGACTATTGAAAGGCCGCCTTTTTCTTTTACACCCGGACCAAGCTTGATATCAGTTCCACGGCCAGCCATATTTGTAGCTATCGTTATGGTTCCCGATTTACCGGCATCCATAATGATCTGGGCTTCACGGGCATGGTTTTTTGCGTTCAGAAGATTATGAGGTATTCTCCTCATGTCAAGCAGCTTATGCATGACCTGGCTCACATCCACATCGGGCGTTCCGAGAAGGACCGGTCTGCCCTCATTTCTGAGCTTCACAACATCGTTTATTATGGCGTTGTACTTTTCTTTTTTAGTCATGTAGATATAATCCTGCTGGTCATCCCTGATCACAGGCACATTCGTCGGTATTACGGACACCTGAAGTTTATATATCTCGTAGAATTCGCTTTCTTCTGTTATGGCCGTTCCCGTCATACCGCTGAGCTTCTTGTACATCCTGAAATAATTCTGGTAGGTTATTGCCGCGACTGTCTGAGTATCCTCCCCTACTCTTACTCCTTCTTTAGCTTCAATTGCCTGATGCATCCCGTGGCTGAAACGACTGTCATGCTTTAACCTTCCCGTCGACTGGTCAACTATTATGACCCTTCCGTCCTGAACAACATACTCAACATCCTTTTCGAATAAAGAATAGGCACGAAGCAGCTGATTGATAGTATGTATCTTGTCACTTTTTTCAGAATAAGAGGAGTGAAGTTTCTCTATCTTCTCCTCTTTCTCCTTGTCGGGAAGAGAAAGGTTCTCTATCTCCTGTATTTCTACAGCAAGATCGGGGATCACGAACATATTCTTGTCCGTATCGTTCGAAGTCAGAAGTTCATGACCTTTACGGAATATATCAACGGTATTCGACTTCTCCTCGATCGTAAAATAAAGGTCCTCGGTTACCTGATCGAATTTTTTATCCCTGAGAAATTCGTTCTCAAGCCTGATAACATTACTTTTAACTCCCTGAATGTTTAATAATTTCTGGAGTTTTTTGTTTCTCGGAGAGCCTTTGAGAGATCTCAGGATCAGAAAAAGCGCTTCCCTGTTATCAGGTTCTCTTGCGATAATGGATTCCGCCTTTGTCAGCCATTCGTTAATAATTCTTGTCTGATGTTTTACAAGTTCGAAAACCCTGGGTTTGAGAAGATCGAACCGCTGACTGTCGGCTTTTGGAACTGCTCCCGAAATTATAAGAGGCACCCTCGCTTCGTCTATAAGTATAGAGTCCACCTCGTCAATCAGACAGTAATTAAATCCTCTCTGAACCATATCCCTTACATCTATAACCATATTATCGCGAAGATAATCGAATCCGAACTCATGATTAACACCGTACAACACATCCTTAGAGTACTCTTCCTTACGCTTCGCCTGATCCTTAACTCCGGAAGTTATAACCCCTACTGTCAAGCCGAGATACTCCAGAACATATCCCATCCAGTCACGGTCTCTTTTCGCCAGATAATCATTGACAGTTACTATATGGACCCCTCTTCCGGAAAGTGCATTAAGATATGCCGGAAAAAGTGCAACCAGTGTTTTACCCTCTCCGGTCGCCATTTCAGCAATCTTGCCTTCAGCCAGAACGACCGCCCCGATAAGCTGAACATCATAGGGGATCATATTCCATTCCTGCATCCTTCCGTCGATCATCCATGATTTTCCGACCATTCTCCTGCAGGCTTCTTTCACAAGTCCGAAAGCCTCAGGAAGAACAGACATCTCCGACTCGCCGTCATTTATTCTTTTTCTGAACTCATCAGTTTTTGCCCTGACCCCTTCATCAGAAAGCTCGCGGTACGAGTTATAATAACTGTTAATTTCATCAACCAAGGGTTTTAGTCTCTTGAATTCCCTGTCCTGTTTTGTCCCGAACATTTTGTTCAGCATCGAAGTAAGCATTTTATCTTCTCTTTTTTTTCTATCTGCCGACCATAAGTCTTTCGCCGAGAAACTCGTTAAGACCGGCCTTTACTATTTTTTTGTAAACGGATTTCACATCATATTCTTTTCTTTTCAGCTCATACTGATTGGATTCGGTTTCCCAAACGACATAACTTGCTTTGGGATTACCGTCCCTGGGCTGACCCACTGAGCCGACATTTATAATAAGCCTGTTATCAATAGAGCGGAACATTTCCGGCCTGTGCGAATGACCGATAAAGCAGGATACTTCGGTAAAATAATTAAAATGTTTCTCTGCACTGTGCTGCGTAAGTATATAATTCCAGTCTTCGGGAATAAGCGGAGTTGAATGTACAAAAAGAAGATCCGATTCGCTGATCTTAAGAGGAAGATTAAGCAAGTATTCATAATTTTCATCTTTGATCGTTCTTCTTGTCCACTCTGTGGATTCTCTTGCATATGAATTGAAAAGCATCATGTCCGTTTGATTAATCACCGCGCTGTCATGATTCCCCACAACGACCTTGTCGGTTACGGATCTGATAAGATCAATGCATTCGTTGGGACTGGGACCGTAACCCACTATATCCCCCAGGCAGTATATCCTGTCAATTTTATCAGACTCGATTTCTCTGAGAACCGCCTCAAGTGCCTCCTGGTTTGAGTGTATGTCTGAAACTATAGCTATCTTCATAAAATCCTTTATTTATGTTTTATCCGATCCCTGCCCTTTGCTGTTCCTGTGAATATCTTTTATTCTGTTTAGAATACCGTTTATGAACACATTGCTTTTTTCGGTACTATATTTCTTTCCCAGCTCGATAGCCTCATTTATTATAACTTTTTCCGGAATGTCGGAGAAATATTTTATTTCAACAATACCCATCCTCAGAATTATTTTGTCAATTACCGATATTCTTCCAAAATCCCAATTCTCAAGGCTTTTTTTTATCTCGGAGTCTATGGTTTTCAGGTTTGTGTAGTAGGTATTGACATAATCTGTAAAGAACCTGAGATTTTTATCGGTATCTGCGCCAGGTGTTGATATTGACGGTGTCTCCGGCGGGATGTTTATCTCTCCCGCGATACAGGCAGTTTTAGAAAAAAAACCGTCTTTTACATTTTCACTGTCCATTTCCCCGAAAGTCATGGTTATAGTCTTCTTTGACGATCCGGTTTCAAGTTCTATCCTGTCCGACGGTTCCAGTTTAAGTATTCTCACATTGTCGAATACATCTCTGATAGTATCTCTCAGGTTCTCATAAGGGTCCGGAGTGATTATTTCAGAAATATTTTTTAGAAATGAGACCGCATTTTCGACACTGATCCTGAAATCACCTTCAAGAAATTCCCTGCTGTAAAAAAATATTAACAGATTCTCTCTTGTTACTCTTCTGCTTGAAAGTGAAATCGGAATCATAATGATCCGCCTTTTCTGTTCCTGACTATTTCCTCTCTTGCCATACGGTCACATTCCTCATTATAGGTATTTCCGTCGTGTCCTTTTACCCAATGCCACTTTATATTGTGTTTTTCTGACAATTCAATTATACTTTTCCAGTAACTTACATTTTTGACAGGTTTTTTAGCAGATGTGATCCAGCCGTTCCTTATCCAGTTCGCAAGCCATTCATTTACTGCATCAACTATGTATTTTGAATCCGTGTAAACATCAATCTCGCATCTCTCTTTTAGCATTCCGATACCCTCTATGACAGCAGTAAGCTCCATAATATTGTTCGTAGTTTCAGGAGAATACCCGGATATCTTTCTGATGCTGTCCTTGTATATGATTACAGCACCCCACCCGCCCTGACCCGGGTTGCCGCTGCACGCTCCATCTGTATAAAGTTTAACTTTTTTCATTTCTGTCCTTATGTTCCGTCATTCACGGACGGGTAGTAAAATTATAACATCTCGTTCAAATTTGCAAAAATTATTTTAAAAAAAATTACATGTAAAACCTGTCAGATGATCAAATCTTCCCGACCCTGTTTATGTGGATAAAATAAACTTGTTATTATTGCTGAAATGTCTTATAATCCACAAAAAATATAAGGAGTTTCAAAAATGCAGGGATCTTACACAGCACTTATAACACCCTTCGGTAAAGAGGGAGGAATAAACTATAAGACATTAAAAGAGCTTCTTGCTTTCCAGTCAGATTCGGGAATAACAGGAATAGTTCCGGGCGGCACTACGGGAGAGAACCCGACTTTCTCCGAGGAAGAGTTCAGGGAGCTGTACAGTTTCGTTTGCTCTGTATGCATTGAACTCGGCATGAAAATTATTGCCGGATGCGGCAGCAGCTCGACTGAAAAAGCTTTAAAACTCTGCAGAATGGCTTCCGATTGCGGAGCAGATGCCGCTCTTGTGATAACACCTTACTACAATAAGCCTAATCAGGAGGGACTCTTCAGACATTTTTCAAAGATAGCAGACTCTTCTCCTGTTCCGATCGTAATGTACAATGTTCCTTCCAGAACGGGAGTTAATATGCTTCCGGAAACTGTCGAAAGACTTTCTTTTCACGAAAACATTGCCGCCCTTAAAGAAGCATCCGGATCCATGTCTCAGGTTCAGAAAATTATTTTTTCGGTAGAAGAAAGAATTTCGATACTCTCGGGCGAGGACGACCTTACATATTCCATGATGGCTCTTGGAGGTAAGGGCGTAATAAGCGTATCCTCAAATATAATACCCGGGCATATGAGTTCGCTGGTTAACGCCATGCTCGAAAATGATTATGCGAAAGGTCTTTCACTTTCAAAATATGTAAACGAAATATGTACGGCTATGTTCACAGACACGAACCCGATTCCTGTTAAAGCCGCATTGAATCTGATGGGGTTTGATGCAGGTTCTCCCAGGCTGCCTCTTGTCGATCTTGACGAAAAAAAGACCGCACAGCTAAAAAAAATACTTGTAAAATATGATCTTATGGAGAAGGAATGAGACCTCTAAAAGAAAATTTTAAAATTCTGCCCGTTGGACCGCTTGAGGTAAACTGTGTTATTGTTAAATGCCCGGTCACATCTAAGATCGCAGTATTCGATCCCGGCGACGACGCGGACAGTATTATTGATCTTATAAGTTCGCTTGACGGTGAGCCGGTATGTATTATCAACACCCACTGCCACTACGACCATATAGGAGCGGTCGAAAAGCTCAGAAAAGAATACAATATACCTTTCTATGTACATGAGGCTGAAGAAGAATATGCGCTTGATCCCTCAAAAAATTATTCCGGAACTGCCGGAACGGGGTTCAGCATAACACCTGACCATACATTCAAAGACGGCGATGTGATTAATGCCGGAGAAATGAAGTTTAAGGTAATACATACTCCGGGACACACTCTTGGAGGATCCTGTTTTTTATACGACGGGGTATTGATATCCGGAGATACACTTTTTGCCGGAGATATAGGCAGAACTGACCTCTACGGAGGAAATACCGATACGCTTATCCGCTCGGTCAGGGAGCGCCTTTCTGTCCTCGATCCGCAGACGATCGTAATACCCGGCCATGGAAGAACTACAAGGATAAAAGACGAGAAGTGGTTCAATCCGTATATGAAGGAATAAAATTTATTTTACGGCTATGCAGTCAACTTCCACCACTCCGCCCAGAGGCAGACCGGCTGCGGCATAAGTTATCCTTGCAGGAGGGTCCTGCGGAAAATAGCTGCCGTATATTTCGTTAAATTCTTTGAAATCCGACATATCTTTAAGAAGACAAGTGCATTTGACAACATCCGCAAAGCTGTATCCTGCTTCCCCGAGAATAGCTTTAAGATTTTCCATTGCCTGGACAGTCTGCTCTTTTACACCCGATAACATCTGACCTGACGACGGATCTATTCCCAGTGAACCGCTCACATAAAGTGTTCCGTTAACTTCAACCGCCTGACTGTATGGACCCACCGCTTTGGGGGCTTTCGGCGAACAGATGATCTTCTTCATTCCTGTACCTCTCTTTTGTATTTTCTTATTATGTATGACTTATAATCGCCAAGGTATGTGAAGCCGTATTTTTTATACAGCCTGACAGCGAATTCATTATCTTTATGAACTTCAAGTTTTATCTGAAGGCCCGATCTTTCTGAACGATCAAGCGAGAGAGCCAGAAGACGATCCGAAAGTCCGGTTCGTCTGTATTCTTCCCTTATTCCGAAATGATGCAGATAGTTTCTTCTCTTATCAGTTGTGAGCCACGAACTGCCGACAATAGTACCTTCACGATCTTTAACCACAAGAAGATGCCCCCCGTTCTTTATCGTGTCGGCAATAATACCGGGTGTATCTCCTCTTGATGCTCCTCCGAGATGAATATCTGTCCAGAGCTTTATAAGCCCTTTGTAGTCATCCTCTTTGTATTCTTGTATTTCCAGTTCGTCGAATTTCACATCTGACCTCTTGCAGTATATTTTAGCTGAAATGACCTTCAATAACCTTTTTGACCTCCTCTATCTGCCACGCGGGAGTCGAAGCGCTTCCTGACACACCGACAATATCTCCGTCCCTGAACCATTTAAAATCGATCTCCGTCCTGTTCTCTATAAGGTACGATCTGGGATTGAACTTCGAGAATTTCTCGAACATTACTTTCGTGTTCGAACTGTTCGTACCGCCGATAAATATTATAACCGAATGATTTTTTGCGAACTCGATCAGTTCTTTCTCCCTTTTTTCGACAAAAGGACAGATAGTATTGACTATTTTGAGGTCTTTCATCCGGGGCGATATCATGTTGACCATTTCATCAAACCTTTCTGTAGAGACCGTGGTCTGGGCGATGATAAGCGATTTCTTGGCAAAATCTATCGTCCCTATATACCTCTCACTGCTGACGACAACCCCCTCATTATTACAGTATCCTAAAAGACCCTGAACCTCGGGGTGATAGTATTTTCCGACAATGATTATCTGATAGCCTTTCGAATAGTATTCTTCTATTATTTTCTGCGAATTAGACACTTTGGGGCATGTTGCATCAATAATCCTGTTTTTGTTTTTCCTTGCAAGATTTTGTGTCTCTTTTCCCACTCCGTGCGTTCTTATAAAGAGAATATTGTCTTTTATTCTGTCTACATCCTCTTCAACCTTCAGACCGCAATCTATCAGCCTTTCCATCTCAAGTCTGTTATGCAGAAGCTCGCCGTTAACATAAATATCCCGCGAAGGTTCAAGACCGATCTGCTTTTCGATCATTTTGATCGCTCTCTTGACTCCTCCGCATACCCCGGATTTTTTGTCTATTACAACTTTTATATTCATTTCAAGCCTTTTATGCGGCTGATTATAAATTCCGCCTGCTCTTCAATACTCATGACGCTTGTATCAACAAGTATCGAGTCAGATGCGGGTTTAAGCGGAGAATTCGATCTTGAGCTGTCCCGGATATCTCTTCTTTCGATATCCTTTCTTACTTCTGTAATATCGGCTTCGATCCCTTTTTCTTCAAGTTCTTTTAATCTCCTCTCCGCTCTGATATCAAGATCGGCCACCATGAAGAACTTAAAGTCAGCGTCCGGAAAAACCACCGTGCCGATGTCCCTGCCGTCGAGAATTACATCACCTTTTCCGGCCATTTCTCTCTGAAGCTCGACAAGTTTGGTTCTGACCTCGTCAATTTCACAAACTGCAGTTACGCCTTTTGAGATCTCGGGAGTTCTGATATCATGCGAAACATTTCTCCCGTCAAGAAGCGTCTTCGTGTCGCCTGTTTTTTGATCTATTACCTGCACTATGGATGTTTCAGGCAGAAGGGCGCAAACAGCTCCCCTGTCTTCGTAGTCAACTTTCGAAAGAAAGGCTTTAAGCGCCATCGCCCGGTACATCGCCCCTGTATCTATATAAAGATAATTCAGTCTCGATCCCACTATTTTTGCGGTCGTTGATTTTCCCGACGCCGCCGGTCCGTCTATAGCTACGATCATCTTATCCTCCTAAAAGCGTTCATTTAACAACTGATGTATATACCATTGAATTATAATCGAGTTCCTGTTCTCTCCCGTCATATCCGGCTCATATCCGTCCTTTCTCATATCCTTTATCATCTCATCAGTCACTCCGATGTTAAAATATGTATCGGCTTTGACTTTTATCCTTTCTTTGTAAATATCCACGATCTTTTTGGGCAGAATATGCTTTATAGTGTTTTTTACATCCTGAACCCTGAGAGTATTTTCTGTAGGATTGGTCTCATTAGAAAAATTCAGGCCGTAAGGCTCAAAAAAATATTCTCTTAGAACTTCATCATAAATTTTCTTGCCGCATTTCAGATCGAAAGGCATTTTTTCCATAACATCGAGAAACACGCCGTCAACAAGAGGCATTCTGTGCTCAAATCCAAAAAACTCATATATTCTGTTCGAGTTGATAATAAATTTGGCATGCCTCTCTTTTATTATCCAGTTCTGGTAATCCTGGTAAGAATACTCTTTTTTATCCTCAACGGCTGCACCAATTATATCTTTGAGATTTTTAAATTCTCCGCTGTCAGTTCTCTTATGGATAAAATGGCCGGAAATAATAATATCTATAAGCTCGTTCTTTGAAAATATGCCCGCCATTTTATTCTTCAGATGGCTGCCCGCTACCGAATCGCCTGAGTGCCCGGGTATTAAAACTGAATTTTCCGGTATCTCTTTTTTTAACTTTTCAACCGCAAAAAACTCCTGAAGAAAAAACATTGATGAATAACTGGATGATAACGGGTAGTATTTCAGGAAGTTTTCCGACCGGATAAAATCTCTGACCGTTTCCGGGCCATATTCGATATTGGTCCATTTGTATTTGAGTATTTCTGCTGTTTTTGCGGAAAGCGAGGCCTCGTAATTATCCTTTCTGCCGTATGTGAAAGTAAAAACATCATCGAAGCCGTTCATCTTCAAAAGCACCGCTATCAGCCTTGAGTCATATCCGCTGCTGAGGGGAAGAACAGGGTATTTGCCTTCAAGCGAGACAGCCAGTCTTCTTCCGGCGTCCGTAAGAGCGTTCATGAGTTCATTTTTCAAACTCTTTACATCAGCGTTAAGTTCTCCGGCACCGAAAGAATGGTAAAATTCTTGCTTCAGGCCTCCCGGTGAATATGTGATATACTCGCCTGCCTGAACCTGAGATATATTTTCCAGAAGCGTTCCGCTGCCGGGAACATACCCGGCGCTGAGAAAGGCCTGAACAGAATTTGCGCTTATCTTTGTGCCGGCTGATTTCAGCTCCGAAGGATCGTCTGATATTAAAAGCGGGCCGGCCTCTGTTGTGTAGAAAAGAGGAAATGTCCTTGTCCTGTCGGAGCAGAGAACCGTTTTCTCCGGACTCTGATATACAAAAGCAAAAATTCCGTTGATCTTTCTCAGTTTTGCGGCGGTGTCATCCGCAACTGTCATAAGTTCTTTAATATATCTGCAGGCCGTTTCCCCTTTCAAAATCCCGCCGCCGGAGAAAACATACCCTTTAAAGCTGACGCCATCCGCGCATGAACAGTTAAATCCTGTCTTTCTTACGAGTTTTATTACGGCATTATACATTTAAAAGGCTCCTGCTCAAAATTACCGGAAGCATAATAAAAATCAGCCTTGAAACTGAAAACAGAACTATATCTTTTCTGCTACCCCCTGAAACCTTTATTACATAAAAAGAGAAATAAAGCCAGTAAACAAATCCTGAGGCTCCGAACAAGAATACTGCAAGCAGTGCGTTTCTGAAAACTATTCCGCCGATAACGAACGAGAGAACCCTCACAGAAAGCAGAAGAGCGTTGAGTTTGAGGCTGATCTCCTGTTTCTCCAGAGTAGCGAAAACTATAGATATCGGGGAGGCAACGAAAACCATGAGCATCCACGGGGCAAGAAGCGCGGCATATACTCCCGACATTTTCCACTGCGGCCCGAGAAGAAATCCAAAAATAATATCTCCGTAACCGGCTATAATTGAAAGAGGGACTATTCCGAGCATCAGAAGTTTTTTGTATATATCAGCGGTAGTGTATCCCAGATCGTGACCGGCATTCTTAAGATCGTTGGTTTTTTTGAAATATGCCTGAGATATTGATGAACCGAGCATAGTTAGCGGAGTGTTTATAAACTTATGCGGCACAGAATAGAGTCCCGTTACTGCGGCGTCGAAAAGATTTGTCAGAAAAAGAACCGGAACGCTTGTCGAGACGAAGTTCAGAAATTCAGCGGGCATAAAATACTTCGGGAATTTTTTGTATCTCGAAGCAGATGAAAGAATTCTCTTTCGCGATACAGCTCCTTTTGCAGAAGCGAACTTTCCTGCAAGCCCGGCAGACTGAACGGCAGTTCCGGTCATATATCCTATAACTGAGCCCGATGCGAGACCCGAATAATTCTTAAAAAAATAAAATCCGTTAAACAGTTGTACTGCGGATGCCGAAAATGATCTGGAGATATTGCCGGTACCTATTTTTCCGAACCTGTTGCACCTGTTGTTCCAGTAAGACGATATCCTGAACAGAGCCATTGACAGCCCCATCACGCATATCCAGAGAGCGAAGGTAATGCCTGTAAAAAAAGGAAATATTATTAATCCTGCTATAAAGAACATTACGGTTATCAGCAAAGCTCCGGCAGTAACATTAAGAGCCTCATCATCATCCTTGGGAAGAACGATCGCAAACTCGTAATTTCCTGTCATCAGAATGGAAAAAATTCCGCTTATACTCAGAAAATAAGCCCAGAACCCGAAATCTTCGGGAGAATAGATCCTCGTTAACACCGGAAGCACGCCAAAGGGTATGAGCTGTGCTATAAAGGATGATCCGAACAGTTTGCCTACATTGCCGATAAATACCTTATCCTTTAGAACGCCGCTCATTTTACATTACCGCCAGAGTGTCTTTCAAAGCTTCCTGCCAGGTTTTGATCTTTAGCCCGAACCGGTCCGATATCTTGCCGGTGCACAGTGCGCTGTTAGCGGGTCTCTTTGCTTTTAGGCCGAGATCTTTTGAGAGGATCGGAAATACCGCCGTGTCCTTTCCGGCAAAATCTATTATCTTTTGCGCGAATCCGTACCTCGAGACATGGCCTGTATTGCAGTAATGGAAAATATCTGTAGAAAAATCATCCGCATTAATGATATGCGTGACTATTCTGACAATATCCGCGGCAAAGCTGTCTGATGATGTCGGCGATCCGGTTTCGTCACTGACCACATTTATACGGTCTGAGTTTTCCGCTCTCGCGAGAACTTTTTTTACGAAAGTGTTATGAGTCGCCGAATAGAGCCACGATGTGCGTATTATCATGCAGTTGCTTTTTACCGACATAACCTCAAGTTCGCCCTCATGTTTGCTCTTTCCGTAAACGGACAAAGGATCAGGTTCGTCGCCTTCATTGTACGGTAAGCTTTTCCTTCCGTTGAAAACAAAGTCAGTTGATATGTGAATCAGACTACAACTGTATTTTTCGGAAGCCTTTGCTAGATTTGAAACACCGTCCCTGTTGATCCGAAAAGCCTTTTCCGGTTCATCCTCGGCCCTCTCGACATCCGTGTAGGCCGCACAGTTGATGATAACGCTTCTTCTGTCACAGTTCTTTTGAAAAAAACTGTCAACTTTTCCGCTGTCGGTGATATCGAGATCGCTGCGTCCGAGAAATACCCATTCAAGATCATCATTCTGACCCGAAATTTCATACAGAGCAGTTCCCAGCTGACCGGAAGATCCTGTAACTATAATCTTTTCAGACTTCATTTTATCCTAGAAATTCATTTCGGCGTCTCTTAAACGCGGAAAAGCTTTGTCGCGTTCCGCAATTATTGCTTCTGAAGCAGGTATTTTCCAGTCTATTGCCAGATCGGGATCATTGTAAACTATACCCCTCTCATGCTGCGGAGAATAATAATTTCCGCACTTGTAATGGATTATTGTATTCTCTTCCAGCGCAGCGAACCCGTGCGCAAAACCGTTCGGGATACAGAGTATCTGTCCCTGACCTGCGCATATTTCGAACGACAGATGTTTACCGAAAGTTGCAGAGTTCTTCCTCAGGTCAACTGCGACATCGAGTATTTTTCCCGAAAGGACGGTCAAAAGCTTGGACTGACTGAATGGATCGAGCTGATAGTGAAGACCCCTGATCACACCGTAGGATGAGCTTGAAACATTGTCCTGAACAAAATCAGCGCAAATCCCGTGTTCGCTGATCTTCGAATAACTGAAAGATTCAAAAAAATAACCTCTGGAATCCTTAAAAATCCTTGATTCCAGCAGAACAAGACCTTCTATAGCTGTCTTTGTGATCTTAAATGACAATTTATTTCCCCCCGAAAATGTTTGAAAAATAGTTTTTGAACATGAAGTTTACAGTCAGACTGAAAGTGTTGTTTATGTAATTCTGCTGCACTTTTGCAGGTCTGACTTCTCTTTCGTAGTAATCCTGATACCCTGAATAATCAACATGTACCTGCACGACATCGCCATCTTCATCCAACTCATCGACATAATACCCTTCTTGATACCTCTCTCTCCACTTGTCGTCATAAGAAGGAAGATTATGATTATAGTTATTAATGTTTGTATGCGAGTAGAAAAATTCTGCAGAAATATATTTGCTGAACCTGAAACCTGCTGAGGCATAAAAATTATTTTTCTTTTCTACAGTCCCGCGTAAGAAAGTTTTTATGTCATTGTTATAATCAGGAGCATCCCACTTTCCCCAAATCGGCTCTCCCCTGTTCTGTCTGGTGTAGCCAAGAGTTAAATGTTTATCAAAATCAAAAAAGTACTTCAGTCTGTAGTTCAATGTCTCACTGTCGGGTCCGCCCGGAACGGAAAGGAAATAATCGAGGTTCATGTATCTGTTAATGTGGAACTTATGGCCGTAAACATAGGGTTCGACTCTCGCATATTCAAAATTAAACGAAAGGCCGTCAACACCGAGAAATTTTGTGTTGTGAAAACCGCCTGCGACCGCCCATTTGTTCATATAGTTCCGTGTCCAGCTTTCCGTAAATGTTTCGTCGTCAATATTGACCTCTCCGTACAAGGTAAGATTCCTGAAAGGCCTGTATGAAACATCGAAACTCACCAGGACATTATCGTGATCTCCGTAGTAGTGCTCAATCCAGAAAAGAGGCATGACCGGTATCAGATATCCAAGTTCTATTGTACGGTCTCCCGAAACAACCATTTCGTTTACACCGAAACTAAGATTATTCAGAGCCCGCCACTCGAGCCTATGGGCCGATAGGTATTTTTCTCTTTTATAATACTTCCACCCCCTTGACTCGGTCTCATTAGTAATCGCATAATCAGGCTTTCCCGCTTCGAATCTTGTCTGCGAATCTGCCAGAAGAAAACCTGTCACCGTAGTGAATTTGAATCTTCCCGCCCCGACCGAGAACATAAAGTTTTCATAGTACGCGTCTATATTGGATAATGTGAGAGAATTGATCATTCCCGAGCCCAGAGAAAGAGGGTATTTCCCCAGAGAAAAATATATGTCGCTGCCCGTCAGCGCCAGCGATGTCATCGTATAATCCTCGCTTGAAAAATCAGCCTCGCCTCCAGAAGGCACAAGAACGAGCGTCCTGAACTCATCCCTGAGCCTTGTATCGTAAGAGTGCCTGAGCATAACGCCGGATTCAGTATAGAGCGACAGGAAATCTCTGTAACCCATATACATTTTCAGGCCGCCGTCAGTTATATGCTGAGAAACATCACCATATTCATAATATGCGGGATTGTATCCTGCAGCTCTGTCTTTAGCAAGATAATGATACTGATTCAGAACATAATAATTGAAATGGGGCCTTTCCGAGGCTTTCTGTGAAAGATAGGACTGATTCCAGTATGCATCGAACCAGCCTGTGACATTTTCTGTTTCCGCGACTCCGAAACGGTTATCTCTGGAGATATATTTTTCCTCAAACCTTCTTATGAAGCTTTCTGTTCTTCTGTCAGGAACTTCGATCCCTTCAAGAAGCTTTAATATCTCGTCGCTCCGGTAGGGTTTAGCTCCCGTAAACGGTATTTCGATCACACCCGATGTGTTGAGATAATCCAGAAAATCATAAGTCGCTTTGTCCGTCATCGGGATTATTATCGGCGCTGACAACGCAAAGGATGTCAGAAACAGAATAATAAAGAGTAAAAGAATGCGGTTCATCAGCATCTCCGGTTTTTTGACAAAAATACGAAAATATAAGTGTTATAGCAATTTTTTATCTATCAATTTGATAGCAGGAATCCCGGCGATTAATGAGATTATCAAATGGGCTGCCCTGTCTAAAAGGCTGGCAATTATTCCTACAGCAGCATTACCGTACAGGAAAAAGGAAACTCCTCCGACAAAGCTTTCTTTAACCCCGAGGCCGCCGGGTGTGAATGAAAGAAAAAATGACAGATTGGCTATCACACCGATCATAAACGCATGATAAAGGGATATATCGAGTCCCGATACAGCGAAAGCAACATACATCCTGAGCGAATAAAGGGCTATTCCGGCAATTACTATAAGAGATACAAAAAAAACATTCAGCTTGTTCTCAGATATCATTCTCCTGTTGTCGAGAAAAAGGATATAATACCTCATAAAAACATTTTCAGGCTTTCTTTTAGCGTAAAGATAGAGGCCGGAAACACAGATCGCAATAATAATTCCAGAAACCAATATCAGATTAAAATTTATTCTCGAATATAAATCGAGCATTTTATCGTCGAACAGAAAAAAGAAAGAAAGCAGAACTGTAACGGCAGTAACAATCCCGTAAAAAAGCATTGTAATAAACACAAAACGGTTTATCGGCACACCTCTTTTCGTTTTGAGATATGTGCCCAGCGAAACAACTCCCGCTTTTGCAGGAAAAAAATTCA
>SLFX01000171.1 GCA_007124045.1 Candidatus Delongbacteria bacterium
GTTTTGAATGAGGAAAAACCGGAATCACAACAATAAATAGGGAGAAATGATGAATATAGATTTGAGAACAGTTACTTTAATTTATATTTTTGTTTCTTCTATTCAGACTGTGATCTTTGCTCAGCAGTACCTGAAGAACAAAGAGGCAAAAGAGATCAGATGGTGGTTTTTGTGGAGCGCACTTTTGAGTGTTTCATTTCTGTTAGTCCTTATGAGGGATACATCATCTTTTTTTCTCAGAAATCTCGTTATTACTTTACAGAGTGTATTTATGACGGGCGGCGCTGCTTCTTTATATATCGGAACGGTTAAGTTCTTCGGCCGCAAAGTACGCTATTATAAACATATTTCTGCGATCAGTTTTATTGCTTTTGTATATATTTTATTCACATTCGCACATTACGATCCTTATTACAGATCAATACTGACAAATTTTTATCTAGCTTTTTATTTGCTGGCTGCGGCATATTATCTTTATAAGAGGGAAAGGTATAAAAGATATTCTATAATCCCTGTTCTAATATCTGCTTTTCTTATTCTTGGAATTGTGCTTGCTTTACGGGTTGCTTATATAGCACAAGGCTCATTGCATCCTGAAAACATGTTTGTTAATCATCCTCTGAATCATATTTCATATTTAGTCTTACTGTGCACAAGCATAATTTTTACTTTCAGTTTTGTAGTACTGCTCAACGAACGGCTTTCGGAAAAGATAAATGAGGCCAAAGATCATTTCAAGCTGCTTTTCAGTTTAAGTCCTGATGATATAGCTATAACAAGGCTAAATGACGGCCTGATCGTTAACATTAATGAAAGTTACAGTAAAATTACGGGTTATTCTAAAAACGAAGCGGTCGGGAAAACAACAACAGAGCTCAATTTGTGGATTGATCCTGAATACAGAACAAGATTCGTTAAAGAGATAGAGGAAAAAAGTTATTGTGATAATTTTGAAGTAGATTTTAAGACGAAAGACGGCAGAATAGTTTCGGGGCTGTTATCTGCAAGAGTAATTGATATAAACGGCGAGAAACATATCATAAGCTCAAACAGGGATATTACCGAACTCAAAATACTTGAGAGAGAAAAGCTCGCTGAAGCTGAAAAATGGGAAACAACTTTTAATGGGATCTCGGATTCTGTTTTCCTTCTTGATACCGAAGGTAAGATTTTAAAATACAATCAGGCAACCGAAAAAATAATCGGCGAGGGTGATTATATCGGAAAACACTGCTGGGAGATCGTTCACAAAACAAACAGTCATTTTGAAAACTGTCCCTTTTTAAGAACGAAAGCAAGCCTGAAAAGGGAATCTATGCTGTTAAATGTAGATGAAAGCTGGTTTGAAGTTACGACAGACCCTATCTTAAGCAATGGGGTTTTAACGGGAGCAGTTCATATTATTTCAGATATTACCGTACGTAAAAAAGCCGAAGATGAGTTAAACGGATCATATCGGGAATTAAGACATATGAATGACATCATGGTAGGCAGAGAAATAAAAATGACTGAATTGAAGCAGGAAATCAACGAGCTTCTGAAAGAGAGCGGAAAAGAGCCTAAATACTAAAAGGATAAAATGAAAAAATCAACAAAAGCAACTAAAACAGCTCCGAAAAAAAATGATTTCCCCATTGTCGGGATCGGAGCGTCGGCAGGCGGACTGGAAGCGCTGGAACAGTTCTTCGGGAACATGCCCAAAGACAGCGGTATGGCATTTGTGGTTATTCAGCATCTTGATCCTGATCATAAAGGAATCATGCCTGAATTGCTCCAGAGAACTACCGAAATGAAAGTAATTCAGGCGCGGGATCTTATTAAGGTAAAGCCGGACTGTGTCTATGTGCTGCCGCCGAACAAGAGTATGTCCATTCTGAAAGGAAAACTGCATCTGTTTGCTCCTGTAGAAACGCGCGGGCTTCGTCTGCCGATAGATATTTTCTTCCGTTCACTGGCCGAAGACAGGCTCGAAAAAAGCATCGGAATAATTCTGTCCGGTATGGGTTCCGACGGCAGTCTCGGAATGAAGGCCATTAAAGAAAACAATGGAATAACCGCCGTGCAGGATCCAGCTTCTGCTAAATTTGACAGTATGCCGAGAAGGGTTATCGAAACCGTTAGAGCTGATATAATTGCACCTGCTCAAGATTTACCTGCAAAGCTGATCAAATTTCTTAAATTTATACCACCCGCTAAAGCTGAAATCGAGCCTGACGAAAAAGACAGGAACAATATTGATAAGATCATAATTCTGTTGCGTGATCAGACAGGTCACGATTTGTCTTTATACAAAAAAAACACACTTTTCCGCAGGATAGAAAGGCGAAAAGGAATACATCAGTTAGAAAAGATCAGCAGCTATGTCCGTTTTTTGCAGGAAAACCCAAAAGAAGTCGAATTGCTCTATAAGGAAATGCTGATCGGCGTAACAAGATTTTTCCGTGACGAAGCTGTGTGGGAGAAACTCAAAGAAAGCATTCTTCCTGATCTGATAAATGCTATGCCGGATAATTATGTAATGCGTGCATGGGTGCCTGCCTGCTCAACGGGAGAAGAAGCTTATTCGCTTGCTATCGTTTTTCAGGAAGTTATGGAAAATGTCAAGAGCCACAAAAAAGTGACATTGCAGATATTTGCCACAGATATTGATCAGGATTCGATAGATATTGCTCGAAAGGCATATTTTTCCGCCAAAATTTCTGAAGATGTCAATCCCGAAAGGTTAAAGCGATACTTTTCTGCTGAAGCCAAAGGTTACCGCGTAAAAAGTATAATACGCGAAATGGTTGTATTTGCGCCTCATAATGTGACAAAAGACCCGCCCTTTACCAAACTTGATTTTCTTGCCTGCCGCAATATGCTCATTTACATGGAGCCAGAATTACAGAGAAACCTGATCTCAATATTTAACTACAGCCTCAATCCGAACGGAATTCTTCTTCTAGGTACTTCAGAATCGTTAGGAAATGAAAGCCATGGATTTATTGTGACTGATTCAAAACTGAAATTTTTCAAGCGCTCAGTTTCTTCTGCTGTTACTCAAATAAATAATATTTCAAACACATTGAATCGTCACAAAGATTTCAGAACAGCTAAAAAGACTCCAATGGAAAATGCCGAAAACATCCAGACGCTTGCCGACCAGATCTTACTTCAGCGGTTTTCTCCCGCCAGCGTTCTGACAAACAGTAAAGGTGACATTATTTACATAACAGGACGGACGGGAAAATACCTTGAACCTGTAGCCGGAAAGGCAAACTGGAATATCCACGCAATGGCCCGCAAAGGCTTAGACCGTGAACTGTCAGGGTTATTCAGAACGGCAATGAGAAGCACAGATGCTGTAACCGCACGAAAGATTAACATCGAAGAGGAGAAAGATACTCATGTTGTTGACATAACTGTTCAGCGGCTGGATAATCCGGAATCTCTTCGGGGAATGATAATGGTGGTTTTTAACGATGTCCGAGCTGAAATTGCACATAAAACAGTTCCAGGGAAAACGCGAAAACAAAGTTCTAAAGCTAATCAAAATGAGTTTGAAGCCGAATTGAAAAAAAATAACGAAGAACTTCAAATTATCAGAGAGGAAGCTCAGACTTCGCAGGAGGAACTGCAGTCCACGAACGAAGAACTTCAATCCACGAACGAGGAATTACAGTCCACGAATGAAGAACTAACTACTTCCAAGGAGGAAATGCAGAGCCTTAACGAGGAACTTCAGACTGTAAATGCCGAACTTCAAAGCAAAATCAACGATTATACAAGAACCAGCGATGACATGAAGAACCTGCTTAACAGCACCGAGATAGCCACACTTTTTCTTGATAAAGACCTTAATATACGAAGATTTACAGATCATGTAGTCAAAATATTCAAACTGCGGAAAGTAGATGTCGGCAGGCCTTTTACCGATCTTGTAACCGACCTTCAATATCCTGATATTAAAAAACATGCTCTTCAGGTTTTAAAAACTCTAATTTTTAAGGAAACAGCGATCGAAACTAACGATAAAAGATGGTACAATATTCGGATAATGCCTTACAGGACAACTGACGACCGGATAGACGGTCTGGTTATTACATTCAGCGATATTACTAGTGCAAAAAAGCTCGAGATCGAACTTCAACAGCAGCTTAAAACTAAAAAAACTAAAAAACAGGGATAAAAAAATGAAAGATCAGGAAAAAAAATCAAAAGCAGCTATCCTACGCGAAAAAGCAGAAGAATCCCTTAAAAAGAAATTATCGAAAAGGAATGAGAGTTCTTCAGAAATTGACATTCAGAAACTTGTTCACGAGCTGGAGGTGCATCAGATCGAGCTAGAAATGCAGAACGAGGAGCTTAATCTTGCAAGGACAGCCGCAGAGGA
>SLFX01000103.1 GCA_007124045.1 Candidatus Delongbacteria bacterium
AATTTCAAATTAAGCTTAAGATAACTCACTCAAACGCCACATCCTCCGCAGACTGAAGAAAATGAATATTAAAACAATAAAAACATAAAATTAAAGTTTGACAATAGAGAAAATGGATTATATTTTTCAAGACGGTTTTTATATGTGAAAAAAATCACAAATAGAGAATAAATTTTGAAATAAAAAAATAAAATGGAGAGAAAAATGACGAAGCAGGTCACCGTCACGATAGACGGAAAAGAGATCAACACCACAGCGGACAAAACTATCGTTAAAGCCGCAAAAGAGAACGGAATTCATATTCCGACACTGTGCTATCATCCCGACCTAAAGCCGACAGGAAGCTGCGGTATCTGCGTTGTGGAAATAGAAGGCAGAAGACAGCCCGAAAGAGCCTGTACTACAATGTGCTCCGAGGGAATGAACATCACCACTAATACCAAAATTTTGAGAGACGCGAGAAAGATGATCCTCGAGATGATCCTCGCTGACCACGATACTGATTGCCCGGCATGTATGGCGAACGGTAAATGTGAACTTCAGGACCTCTGCGACAATATGAGCGTGACCACAAGAGCGATCCCGAAAAAGCTCAAAATGCAGCCTGTTGATATGACAAGTCCCTCTATTCAGAGAGATCCGAACAAGTGTATAGCCTGCGGAAGATGTGTTGAAGTATGTTCTACTATTCAGACTGTTGACGCTCTTACTGAATCCGGAAGAGGAAGTAAAGTTTTTGTTACCACTGCTTTTGACGAAGGTATGGGGAACAGCCCCTGCGTTAACTGCGGACAGTGTACAGTATTCTGCCCCGTAGGCGCATTAACTGAGATAAGCGAAATTGATCTGGTCTGGGATGCTCTCCTTGACCCGACAAAGCATGTTGTAGTTCAGGAAGCTCCTTCGGTAAGAGTTGCTCTCGCTGAAGAGTTCGGAATGGAAAAAGGACTCGCTACTCCGGGTAAAATGTACGCTGCTCTCAGAAGACTCGGTTTTGACAGAATATTCGATACTAACTTCAGTGCAGACCTTACGATCATGGAAGAGGGTTCAGAGCTTATTCACAGAGCGACAACAGGCGGAGTTCTTCCTCTTATCACCTCATGCTCGCCGGGATGGGTTAAGTTCGGTGAAACTTTCTTCCCCGACCTCGCAGATCATGTTTCAACATGTAAATCACCCCAGCAAATGCTTGGTACTCTTATAAAAACTTATTACGCTGAAAAATCTGGTGTCGATCCTAAAGATATCGTTTCGGTCTCAATAATGCCTTGTACAGCAAAAAAATTCGAGGCGAGAAGGCCGGAAATGAATGATTCGGGCTATAGAGATGTTGACTATGTTCTGACTACAAGAGAATTCGTGAGAATGATCAAAGAAGCAGGAATAGACTTCAAGAACCTTCCGGATGAAAAACCTGACAGCCTTATGGGAGATTATACCGGCGCGGCAACAATTTTCGGAGCTACCGGCGGGGTTATGGAAGCAGCGGTAAGATCGGCTTTCTTCCTTTTGACAGGTGAAAACCTTCCCAGCCCGGAACTTAAGGTTCTCAGAGGCGTAATGAACGGTATTCAGGAAGCTACAGTTGAGCACGAAAAACTGCCTTTCCCGATAAAAGTAGCTGTCGCGAACGGACTCGGAAACGCAAGAAAACTTCTTGACAAAGTAAGAGCACAGAAAGCTGAAACAGGCAAGAGTGAATATCACTTCATAGAGATAATGGCCTGCCCGGGCGGATGCGTCGGCGGTGGCGGACAGCCTTTCGGATGCGAATTCGTTGATAGAGGGATCAGGGCAGAGGGTCTATATACCGAAGATACCGATCTTCCTTTAAGATACTCTCACGACAATCCTATGGTAAATAAAATATATGAGGATTATCTCGAAAAACCGAATTCAAAGCTGGCTCACAAACTGCTTCATACCTACTATTTCGAAAGATCGAAAACAGACGGAAAAGCGGTAAAAGAAGTAACCCACAAACACTAAAAGGAAGGAGTTAAGATGCTTAGTCCAAAAGCTATAGAGTCAATAAAAGAACTGACTTCCCGGTACCCTCAGAAAGAGTCCGCTCTGATGCCTGCTCTGATGATCGCGCAGAAAGAGAACAGCAACTACATTGACAGGCCGCTTGCAGCAGAAGTGGCGGCTCTTGTAGGTGTCCCGGAAGCAAAGGCTTACGGAGTTTTGACCTATTACACGATGTACAATATAAAAAATATCGGCAAATACCATATTCAGGTTGATACGAACATTCCGGCAACTCTTATGGGAGCCCGTAAAATACTTGAATTCATTGAAAAAGAGCTCGGAATTGAAGCAGGCGAAACCACAAAGGACAAAATGTTCACCCTTTCTGAAGTGGAATGTCTCGCATCATGCGGAACCTGCCCGGTAATTCAGGTCAACGATGTATATTACGAGAACATGACCGTCGAAAAAACTAAAGAGCTTCTTGAATCATTAAAAAAAGGCGTAATGCCGGAAAGAAAAGCTGAGTATTTCTGGGCTTCCGAGTGCAATGTTCTCTTAAAGAACAGAGGAGTTGAAAATTCAACATCTATCGAAGTTTATAAGCAGAACGGCGGCTACAAAGCTCTAGAAAAAGCACTGACCATGGAACCCAAAGATATCGTTAATGAAGTGAAGGCTTCAACTATAAGAGGAAGAGGCGGCGCAGGATTCCCGGCAGGCGTAAAATGGGGATTTCTCGCAAAAGGCACAGGAAAACCCGTCTATCTTATCTGCAACGCGGATGAAGGCGAACCGGGAACTTTCAAGGATCGTCAGATCATGGAATACGACCCGCATCTTCTCATCGAAGGTATCGCTATCAGCGCCTTTGCTCTCGGTGCGAAAACGGCTTTTATCTACATCAGAGGAGAATTCGACTGGATCGCCGATATTCTCGACAAAGCTATAGCCGAAGCAAAAGCCGACGGCAAGCTTAATGACCTTGAGATAATAGTTCACAGGGGAGCCGGCGCTTATGTCTGCGGAGAGGAGACCGCCCTGATCGAATCTATCGAGGGAAAAAGGGGAGAACCGAGAATAAAGCCTCCGTTCCCGGCTGTCGAAGGACTCTACAGATGCCCGACGATCGTGAACAATGTCGAAACTCTCGCAAGCGTGCCTTTTATAATCGAGAAGGGAGCAGACGCTTTCAAAGCTTTCGGATACGAGAACAATACAGGTTTCAAACTTTTCGGCGTCAGCGGAAATGTGAACAAGCCGGGCGTTTTCGAGCTTCCTATGGCTACTCCTCTTGCAAAAGTGCTTGAAATGGCCGGCGGAGTAAAAGGAAAGCTAAAAGGAGTTATCGTCGGCGGACTTTCAGTACCTGTCCTAAAAGCCGATGAGATAGAAGGGCTCAAGCTTGATTACGACAACTGCATCAAGTACGGAACAGGACTCGGTTCGGGCGGCATCATGGTCATAAATGATGAGTTCTCAATACCGGAACTTGCCTACAGGACCATCAGTTTCTACGCTCACGAAAGCTGCGGACAGTGTTCGCCGTGCAGTAACGGTTCGGATTCTATCAAGATGATCTTAAGAAACCTTCTCGACGGCGAAGGCAAAAAAGAGGATCTTGATACAATAATAAGGATCTGCGACAGCGTAAAAGGATACACGATATGCCCCACAGGCGAAGCGTTCGCTGTGCCGATCAAAGCTATGGTGCAGAAATTCAGAAACGAATTCGAAGCACTGTGCAAATAGAAAATGAAAAAAGCGGGGTTTTCCCCGCTTTTTTTAACTGAAAACAGCGTGCAGGTGAAAATATGCAGTTTATAATTGATAATGAAAAAATTGAAAAATATCTTGAAAACTCAAAAGCTCCTGATGACAAAGAGCTCGATGAAATAATTGCTCATGCCCGTGAACTCAAAGGCATCAGTTTCGAAGAAGCTGAAAGACTGCTTCTTGTAGAGGATGAAAAGGGGATAGGAAAACTCGCTAAAACGGCAAATTTCATCAAAGAATCCATCTACGGCAAAAGACTGGTCATTTTCGCGCCTCTGTATGTTTCTAACCTATGTAATAACGAGTGCCTCTACTGCGCTTTCAGACGAAGCAACAAAATGATCACAAGGAACACTCTCACGCTGGACCAGATCGCACACGAGACAGAAGCTCTGATCGAACAGGGGCACAAAAGAGTCCTCCTCGTATCCGGCGAAGGCCTCGGCAAGAGCGCTCTTGACTATACGATAGACGCGATGAAAACGATCTACTCGGTTAGAACACCCAAGGGCAACATCAGACGGATCAATGTCAATATCGCCGCGATGGAGGCTGAGCACTACAAGAGGCTCAATACGGCGGGCATCGGCACATATCAGCTTTTCCAGGAGACCTATCACGA
>SLFX01000129.1 GCA_007124045.1 Candidatus Delongbacteria bacterium
GGAAAGACGACTCTTGCGAAGATAATTTCTTCGGAAACAGGGTCCGATTTCTACCAGATAAGCGCGGTTAGCTCCGGTGTGAAAGATCTAAGGGATATAATCGCCAAAGCTTCATCCGCGGCGCGAAAAGGCAAAAGCTCGGTTCTTTTTATTGACGAGATCCACAGGTACAATAAGGGACAACAGGACGCACTTCTCGACTCGGTCGAGAAAGGCATAGTCAAGATGATAGGAGCAACGACGGAAAATCCGTCGTTCGAGGTCAATTCAGCGCTGCTGTCGCGGAGTAAGGTGCTTAAGCTTAACCTGTTAAGCGAAGAAGCGCTGGAAAAGATACTCGATAAAGCGCTGAATACCGATGCCGTCCTGCAAAAGAACCGTGTCAGGCTCGCTGACGACGCAAAGAAGATACTGATCGAGTCCGGCGGCGGGGACGCGAGAAAAATGCTTAACACGCTTGAGCTTGCTGTTGATCTCGCGCACGGCGCTGCGGGATCCGGAGCACCGGACGGGACCGCTGAGCTTTGTATCGGACTGCCCGAACTCAAGAAAGCGCTGACGGACAACAGGAAAAAGTACGACAAGTCGGGAGATTACCACTACGATATAATCAGCGCTTTTATAAAAAGCCTGCGCGGTTCCGACCCCGACGCCGCAGTGTATTACCTGGCCCGCATGCTCGATGCGGGAGAAAAGCCCGAGTTTATTGCCCGAAGACTTATCGTGTTCGCTTCGGAGGATGTCGGCAATGCCTCACCCAACGGGCTTGTGATGGCTCAGTCATGCTTCGATGCCGTACATGTCATCGGTATGCCCGAAGCGCGGATAATTCTGGCTCAGGCTACGACCTATCTCGCATCGCAACCGAAATCCAACGCTTCCTACATGGCTCTCAATAAAGCCTTCGAAGTCGTGGAAAAGGATGGCGATACGGCCGAAGTTCCCCTTCATCTCAGGAACGCTCCTACGAAAATGATGAAGGAGTTCGGTTTCGGAAAGGAGTATAAATATCCGCATGATTTTGACGGTCACTTCGTGGACGAGGATTATCTTCCTGAAAAGCTTAAGGGAAATCAGTTCTACTTTCCCACTGAAGAAGGTCTTGAAAAACAGATCAAAGAAAGACTTTCCTCGAAATGGAAAGGTAAAAAGAAATACTAATTTTGTTGTTTTTGCAATTCTGAGCAGTTATATTGCAGTAAGAACTTATGAATGCAATGAATCACGGGGGTAAAAATGATGATGAAGAGCGTAGCAGTATTGTTGGCCGGTTGCGGCCATCTCGACGGTTCCGAGATACAGGAATCGGTCTCGACGCTTTTGGCATTGAGTAAATTCGGCGTTGACTACGAGTGTTTTTCGGTTGATCTGCCTCAATATGATGTCATGGACCATGTTAAAAAACAACCTTCAGCAGAGTGTAAAAGAAATCTTCTTGCAGAAGCGGCAAGATTGGCAAGAGGAGAAATTAAAGATATCTCTCAACTTGACCCCAATGATTTTGAAGCACTGATAATACCGGGCGGGTTCGGAGTTGCCAAAAACTTTTTCACTTACGCCTATCAGGGTCTTGACGGGAAAGTTCTTGAGAGCGTAGAGGAAATTATTCTCAGTTTTTCCAAAATGGATAAGTATATTGGTGCAATATGTATTTCTCCGATGCTTTTAGCAATGGTTTTAAAGAACGAAGCCACCGGACTGAAACTGACACCGGGATTTGTTCATGCTGCGGCTGAGGACATGAAGAAAACAGGAGCAATTCCGGTACTGCTTAAATCAGACGAAATATGTGTTGATGAAATAAACAAAGTTGTGACCGCACCTGCTTATATGAACGCGGATGCAAGCCTGTATGAGGTTTATTCGGGTATAGAAAAACTTGTTCAATACATTGCTGAAAGGATTTAGCATTGATCCAGACACCAAAACAGCTTATCCGGGTTGACGACAGACTTATTCACGGTCAGGTATCAGCGGGATGGGTTCCTTTAGTTGACCCTGAATATATGATCATAGCGGATGATTATATCGCATCATCACCGGAGGATTCGGAGCTTTTCCTTCTTGCAGTGCCTTACGGATATGAAGGAAAGATATTCGATGTTAAGAGTGCTGCTTCTTTTTTAAGTTCTTTAAGCGAAGATAAGCCTTTTATAGCGGTTCTTTCGACACTCGCAGATGCGATCAAATTGTATGAGTTCGGTTACAAATTCAAAGAATTGAACATAGGCGGGATACATTATTCGGAAGGAAAGCAGGAGATTACGCATTATCTTTTTACCGGACAGAAAGAGATCGATGCTCTTAAAAAACTGGAAGAACTGGGAGTAAGGGTCTATCTTCAGGATTTGCCCCCGAACAAACAGTACGACACAGAGTATATTTACAGAAAATGGAATAAAATAAAATACTGAGATTATGAAAGAAATATTTATTAATGTATCCACCAACGAAACAAGAGTCGCCATCGTAGAGGAGGAAAAACTTGTCGAAATGTTTATTGAAAGACCCGACAGTCAGAGGAAGATCGGTAATATCTATGCGGGAACTATTGAGAATATAGTTACAGGTATGAACTCTGTTTTTGTGAACATCGGGGAAGAGCAGAACGGTTTTTCGCATTTTGATGAGTTCAGAAAGGACATGATGTCCAAAAAGGTTCTTGAGGGAAAGTATATATTTACCTCAATAGACGAGGACATACTTCCTGCCGAGCCGGAAAAAAAGGATAAGCGTCTGGAAAAAGGCGACAAAGTAATGGTACAGGCAATTAAGGAGCCGATAGGTTCCAAAGGCCCCAGAATAACTTCAGATATTACTATCCCGGGACGGTACATTGTGCTTGTTCCAAACGATGTCGGTGTGAAAATTTCGAAAAAGATCACATCTTATTCCGAAAGACGCAGGCTTCAAAAGATCGTCAGAGATCTTATTCCGGATGATTTTGGTGTGATCGTGAGAACAGCAGCAGAAAACAAAGAGACATCATCTTTCGCGAACGATCTTATATCGACCTTCAATATATGGAAAAAAATAGTCAGGGATTTTAAAAGAGCCGATAAGCCGAAACTTCTGTATAAGGATTACGATCTTGCCGCAAGTATAGTGAGAGATGTTTTCAATGATGATGTTTCAAGAATGGTGGTCGATTCAAAAAAGCTGTACTCCAAGATAATCGAGTATGTGAAGAATAATGCCCCGGAACTGGAAAGTAAGATATTTTTGCATGATGACCCTTCACCCGTATTCGATAATTACTACAATATCAACAAAGAATATTACATAAGTCTCTCAAGAGAGGTCTATCTGAAATCCGGCGGATCTATTGTTCTCGACCATACGGAAGCGCTCGTCGCTATTGATGTCAACAGCAGAAGGTTCATCAGAAACAGATCCCAGGAGGACAATATATTAAAGCTCAATCTCACTGCTGCAAAAGAAATAGCCAGACAGCTCAGATTAAGGGATCTTGGAGGTATAATAGTGATCGATTTTGTGGATATGATGTCAGCGGAGAACAGATCAAAGGTGTTTGCCGAACTTCAGCTTCATCTGAAAAAAGACAGAGCCAAGATAAGTGTGGAGCCTATAAGCAGGTTCGGACTGGTTGAAATGACAAGACAGAGGCTTAAGCCTTCGATCACACAGACTATTTTTGAAAATTGCCCCGCCTGTGCAGGTAAAGGGATCGTAAAATCCAAAGAATCCATAGCGGTTCAGCTGGACAGATGGCTAAGAAACTATCGTATGAACACTAAAAATTCAGAAGTTGATATATCGTTGAATCAGGAGCTATATTCATATCTTATGGAAAAAGAAAGAAAAATGCTCTATGAAATGCTTATAAAGAACTGGGTAAGGATAAACTTCACTGTTGATAATACATTAATGATATATGACTTCAGGTGCACTTTACCCGGAACGGAAAATGATGTCACAAGAGAATATATGAATTAATACTTGATATTTTGCTGATTTTTTATTTAATTAGCCGTGTATATGACAAAGGATAAAAAAAGAATAGCGATAGTTACCGGAGCCTCCTCGGGTTTTGGTCGTATTTTTGCGGTTGAGCTGGAGAAATCAATTGACCTCGAAGAAATCTGGCTGGTGGCCAGAAGAGAGGATAAACTGAAGGAAACAGCTTCTTTACTTGAAAGGGTAAAAGGGGTTGTTATCAAGGCGGATATTTCGGACATGGACGAGGTTCGAAAACTGGCAATGAAAGCCGATTCTGAGAATGTGTCGGTCAGGGTACTTGTGAACAATGCCGGTTTCGGAAGATCGGAAGAGTTTGTTAAAGGCGAAGATGA
>SLFX01000125.1 GCA_007124045.1 Candidatus Delongbacteria bacterium
ATCCTGTTTGTACTTAATTATTCCGTCCACCACTGTAATTAGCTATAAAAAAGATAAAATAACAACTAAATTCTTGAATTTATTTCATTCTTTCGAATATATTCCAAAGGATCATTCTATTCCGAAAGTTATTTTAAGCCTGGATATTATATCCTTAAGCGCAACATTTTTTAATCCAAACTGTTTTAGATCAATGTTGTCATCACCGGACAATGCATCAATAAATTCACCGAAGTCTGACTTTAATTTATCCGTTATACTTATTCTTTGGTCTTGAGTCAACAGCTGCGACAGTCTTAAAACATCATTTCTGTGCTTTTTAATATCTTTCGAATCGATCGGATCACCTTCTTCTTTCCTTTTTGATAGATCAATAAAAGCTTTTGCCTTAAGAAGTATAAGGCTCTCAGTTCCCGCGACAGAGATCCCTTCTATTACAATCTTGTTTGATTTCAATAAATTATAATAATCTTCATCAAGAAGTATGGCTGATAAGCTTGAGATATAATTACCAAAATGTAGCGGGGTGAACTTTGAATCGACACTCTTTTGAAACAGATCAGGTTTACTGGTAAACAATTCTATCATGTAAGGAAAATCATCTTTATCAGGTTTCATAAATCTGTAATATTGTTTTGATTCGATGCTTTTTTCAATATTCTGATAATTTCCTGCTTTAATGAAACCCCAAATGCGCTGAGCAAATTCAGCATTAATTTCTTCGATCAGGAGAACTATATCGATGTCTTTAGTCGCTCTAAAATCAATGCCTGCCTCATCCATGAGTGCGTCACAGGCTGTACCGCCGATAATCACATAACAGTCGCTGAAATTTTCAAAACTTTCCCTGAATCTATCAATGCCTCTGATCACTTTAATAATCCTTTATATATCTTATCGCTTTCGCTTTTGATCCTCTCATCACCTGTATCTTTCAGGCATAAATAAAGTGAGAGTTGATCCACAATGCCGTTTTTTGCAAGAATTCCGGGAGGATAGCTCCATATTTCTAACTTACAGCCCTGTCCGGGTTCATACTCAGTTGATCCTAAAATATTCTTCAGCTTTTTGAATTCTTCTTTTGAGATCGCGGCTTCAATATTTTTACCTTTAGCTATTTGCGATATTTCAGACAGCGCATCAAGCCCGGATTTATAAAATATTATATCTTTCGGGATTTTATCTATCCAGAATTCACCTGATATCGGCGATCTTAAAAAAGGTAATGCTTTCTGAATAATTTCCTTTCTGCCGGCAGTGAATGAATAATTGTTTTCTTTGCCTTTCTTTTCGATCCCGCATATTCCCGCAGTTTTCATTTCTTTGAATGCTCTATTTACAGTCATTACGCTTGTATTCAACAAAAGCGCAAGATTCTGAGCAGGGATCTTCAGATCAAAATCATTGAAGATCAGGTAAATAAAAACAAGTTGGGCAGAAGGGCTCAGATATTTAATACTTTCAGTCTTTTTTGAAAAATGCTCGCGCAGATCAATTTTCAGCATAGGCAGATACAACTGAGTTTTCGGGATAACGAAAGGTATATGTTTTTCGATCAGTCTTTTGCGGTTGAACGATGTAATATTTGCATCTAAATATATAATCTCTTCTATGAAATATTTTCTTAAAGCTAAAATGTTCTTTTGAATCTCGGAAGGAGTCGGACCGCTAATATCTTCGACTGGTTTTATAACGATTAAATTTTCATTTAACAGTCTGATCTTGTAAAAATCGTATTTATCCGTAAGATAAAAAGGCAGGTTTCCCGCTTTCGCCTGTTCCGCAGATACTTCAATACCGAGAGTGTCTTTTATATATTTTCTCAATTCTTCGATCAGCTTCATTTTATTCCTGTGTTAACAATCATAGCGCACAATAACAATATGTCAGTTAATATGCATAAATATTGTTAATATGTCAAGTATTATTTCAAACCGTGACAATTTGTCACAGTTTCATTTTTCAACATGTGCATTTTTTGCACATGTTCACTTGAACTACCGAGAAATCCTCGGCAGTTGTTAAGTAATTCTTAATAACTGAAACATTCTCTAACTCTTTATCATTTAATATGTTAGATATGTGAATACTGATATTCGGTATCGAGGTGTCAAAAAGTTCCGCGATCTGATTTTGATTCATCCAGACATTGCCGTCTTTCGCAAAAAGAGCTACTGAAGTCTTCCCGTCCGGCGTGTTATAGATTATCATATTCTGCTCTTCAGAGCTTTGCTTTACAGTTTTCTTTTTCATTTCTTTTCCCATTTTCATTTTCTCCCGTTAATTTACTCTTTTACGCTACTAAGAGCAATATAACAATAGAGGTATGCCAAATTGTGTCATAGCAAACATTTTCCGCAATTATTTTTCATTTATTTTCAACCCTTTTTCCTTTCAGTCACATCCCTATCACATCGAATTAGCTACAGAATTCAGTTAAATTCTACAAAATTCCGGAGTTTAGTCACATCCCTGTCACATGTCCTTATCCGGCCCAATAAGGTACATACATTCTTGATTTTTCATACTCTTTTATCAATCCTGCATCAATTGTTTCTCTAATAATCCTAGAAATTATAGAATAATTTATTTTATCGACATCAAATCTTTCCCTTAAACTCTGATTGGACATATAATCACCTGATACATATTTCAGGCAACAATGCTGATAACAGGCTCTGACTTTATCAGGCTTTGACATTTGCCTCAAAGATTTTGGAGAGAACATAACAACTCTTGTGTAGTTATCGCCTTCAATGAATTCAGGTGCCGGAAGCTGAAATATCTCAATCGCATCAATTACTTTGTCAATTCCGCTTCCTCTCTCTTCGCAGAAGTTCATTCTGCGCATAAACCCCGCAAGCATTTCATTTCTGCTTTCAGGACTGTGATCAATAAATCTTTTTGTATCGATCAAAGGTTTTCCGGGATTTGTGATCTCTATACGGTTGTCAAATATCTCGATCATTGTGCTTGTTCCCGATATAGAAAAATCCTGATGAATTATCGCGTTCGCCAGCAATTCTCTTACCGCAAGCTCAGGATATACCCTTACTTCTTTTCTGAAAACTCTTCCGATATCCTCATTTGAAGGAAGTTTATCGTTTACATAATTAACTATGAATGCAAAATCCAATGCATAGCCTTTCGTACCTATTAATTCTTTGACCGTTTTCAGCTTATTATTACCTTTGTAAATTATAACTCGCGGTGCTTTTCTTTCGATTTTCTCAAAATCTTTTAAATTGTTCGCAAACAGTATCGCTCCCAGATTTGTTATATTGAATTTCGATGAAGCTTTAACGATCAGTTTTTCTTCAATCAGTTTTTCAAGAATAGCACTTTTATTTTGGGGAAGAGTAATATTCAGCATTTCAAACACAGAGGGATAGTTTAATAATTTTAGAGCCTGATCGCCGGTAATATTCTTAACAGCCGATTCTTTTTCAAAAACGACATGCTTGGCCATATTCCATATCTTCCTTTCTTTTTCAGGATGATCTTTCAATTTTTTCTTATAGCTTCCAACCCTGATATAAGCTTCGCCTTTCCAACTAACGGGAGTATTAAGCGCAGCGTCTATTTGGAACAATACAATACTCTTATCATTGACCTTATGCTCAAATATTTTAAAATCAATTTTCGGCTCAAGCTGTGTAGCCAACCAATTTTCCAGTTCCTGATTACCGATCTTTTTCGCTTTCGGTTTAAAATCAGTCCCTGCAATCTTATGCGTTTTATCTTCAATACCATAAATCAGATAACCGAATTCCTTATTCTCAAGACAAGCCGAATTAGACAGAGCAGAAATATACTCGCCAATTTCATCAGGCTTAGAATTATTAACTTTGAACTCAACCCATTCGCTTTCCTGCGGCAGAGCTCTCAACTCTTCTATTAAAACTTCAAATTCCTCTTTTTTCATACCTTTTTCCTTTCAGTTACATCCCTGTCACATAGTGTTTTTTCAGCCTTGACAAATCAAATCCCATACATTAAATTACCATTGCTCATGTACCAACAGGGTACAAGGAGATCAAAGCTCGCTACGGCGGGCTTTTCTGTCTTATTTCAAATATTAAAAATAATATCCTGCCTTACTTTTGTTGCATAACCTTCAATACCGGGGAACAATGTTTCACCGTTTATATTATGTCTACATAGATAGTTGTAAATATTGTAACACCATGCTCTGGGGTATGTTATTTTCACTACATTTCCTATATTTGGAGAGTATATATTATTCAATAATTTTTCTACATCAGTATTCTCATTTGTAGAAACTAAAAAACTGCCTTGCTGAGCTTTA
>SLFX01000086.1 GCA_007124045.1 Candidatus Delongbacteria bacterium
CGTGCAGGCAGTTCTCTTGAATATTGACCGTTTCCTCCTGCTATAGTTGCAGTTATTCCGTTCGTAAAACCTCTTGGCGGATCACTTTCCTCATCACAACCTGTTATTGTCAGCAGAATGACAATCGTGAATATTGCAACCAGAATTTGTTTCATAATTACCTCCTGTTTTAATCATTCCTTCTATCCATCAAATACCACAATTCCGAACCTGTCACATCCTGTTTTTTCACAGGTTCTTCTTCTTCTTTCGAAACCGCCGCACCATCTTCACGAAGCTTTCTTGAGGCATATCTGCCTTCTTCGGTGGTTGGAAATTTTTCTTTAAGCAGAGAAAACAACTCCGCAGCTCTTTCGTAATCGGCAAGTTTGTTTTCTGCGATCATACCCGCAGCCTGGAGTATAAAAGGAGCTTTCGGACTCTTGTTGAATCTCAAAGCGATATTAGTATATTCCTCAACTGCCTCAGAATATAAAGAGTCCAGGAACTTTTGTGAAGCCATATCAAAAAAATATTTTGCCGAATCGGTTATTACGGTGACCGGTTCTATATTTCTTAAGGACCTTATATAATTTGCACTTTCGGTGTAGGGATATAAAGATATTATGCTGTCTTTCAAATCGTGATGCCTTATACTGTCTGCAAGAAAAACTCTGAGCATTGCCAGTGATGCCGTGTGCGGAAATTCTCTTTCATATGCAATATCTCTGTATATTGCTTTTGCACTGTCAGTAAGATTCATTTCAAAGAACAGTTTATCGGCCAGATCCTTTCTGAGCGTTACAACATTCTCTCTGATATCAGACGGTTCATTTCCGGAATCAATCTCACTAATACGGGTTTTATTTTCTTCTATTTTTTTCTTCAAATCCTCCACATCATTAAGTACCCTGATCCTTTCAGCCGCTTTCTGAAAAAAAGGGTTCCTTCTGTCGTAAAACCCGCTGGAATCATACATGGCTCTTGCGCGTTCGAAATCTTTATCAATATTAAAATATATCTCTCCGGAATAAAAAGCAGCCTCTGAAAGAAGAGCTCCGTTGAGCCTGTCCTTTTTATAAGTTTGTAAAATGCTATTTATTTCATCTCTTGCCCTTTGCTCCCTACCCGATAACAACAGATATGAAGATAATTTCACTAGACCTTTTAGAGCATGCTCATAATAGTCGGGGTCATCAGTTATTTTTTCCAGAACACCTATAGCTTGTTCGTATTTTCCCGAATTTTTTAGAGATTCAGAATATTTAACAGTAAGATCAAATTTTCTTTTCCTTTCTGTCTCCAAACTAATAACTTTTTCATAATAATCTGACGAAATCTCATATCTCCCCAAAGCTATTGCCAGATCGGCTATTTTCTCATAAAGAACTGCTTTTTCGGTAGTTGGTGCTTTTTGCTCTGATGCTTTTATGTAAGAATCCAGCGCCGAAATACTGTCACCCGTTGCAAGATTGAGATATGCGTTGAGCTTTATAAGTTCATATGAACCCTGCACCTTTTCATCCTCTCCGATCTCGATGATCAGCTTCTTTGCTTCTTCAGGATTATTGAGCGCTATCTCTGTTTCGGCAAGTTTCAATTTTGCTTCGTGTAAATACTTTGATTCGGGAAAGTTTGTGATGAGTTCAATGAATTTTATTCTTGCCTGAGAATGCTCTTCAAGACGCATAAAGCACAATCCCATCATCATTAAAGCATCATCAACCCATCTGCTTTCCGGATAAAATTCCAGTATTTTTGAAAGTTCTTTTATACTGTTCTGATAAAGATTTCTGTCTATAGTATTATTTTGCAATCTCTTTCTTTCTGCTTCTCTGTAGCTTTCCTTTGCGTTAAAATATGTATTAAAATACACACATCCGGACAAAACTAAAAGTGTGAGGATAAACAATATTTTCAGTCTTTTTTTCATTCAGTCTTACCGTTCCTGCACATTTCTCCTACTGATCTGAAATCCACCTTTCCGTTTCCCATAAGCGGAAGCTCTTTAAAATGTATGATCTTTTTCGGGACAGATATCGGCGGAAGTAACTCCATAAGCTTTTTTTTCATAACACTTTCAGGCTCATCCGAAGTTGTTGCCATGATAATGTCGGAACCCCGGGTCACATGCGGGATCTCGGCGGCGCAACACTGTTCATCATCGCCTATGATCTTTTCCATAGCATTCTCCACGGCTGTAAGAGAGATCATTTCACCTCCGATCTTTACGAACCTTTTAAGCCTGCCCCTATGCCACAAGAAACCATCCTCGTCAATCATTCCTATATCACCCGTGTCGTACCATCCGTTCCTGATATGAAGAGCTGTCTGCTCCATATCGCCAAAATACCCTTTCATCACCATTCTGCCTTTAACATATATTTTACCCTCCTGCCCCGGTGGTAAAGGCTGTTCTGTGTCAATATCAATTATTTTTACGGATGCTCCGGGGATAGGCATTCCAATGCTTCCCGGTTTGTTTCTTTCAACAGTGTTTACAGAAACAACAGGACTTGTTTCTGTTGTTCCGTAACCTTCAAGTATTTCAATACCGTGCCTGTTTAAGAACATGTCACGAAGGCTTTTTGTAAGTTTATCTCCTCCAGCCATTACTACTCTGAGTGATTTGAAATCTCCGGGCTCAGACCTCTGACAATATCCCCTCAGGAATGTGGGAGTGGCCGTAATTATAGTGGTTTTGTTTTTCTTAATACCTTCCGAAACAAACTTATAATCAAGCGGATTTGCATAGGTATTGACCGCCGCTCCCGACAGTAAAGGCATAAAATAGGAAGTTGTCAGACCGTAAACATGAAACAAAGGCAGTACTCCGGTAAATATATCTTCACTGTCGAATATGAACAGATCTGTTAAAGAGTCAACATTGGATTTTATATTATCGTGTGAAAGCATGACCGCTTTTGGATCCCTTTCGCTTCCGGTAGTAAAAAGAATTACAGCTACATCATCGGGATTATTTTTAGATGCGAAAAAAAGCGGAAAGACAGTTTTTACGGCAGCCTTTAGTTTCTGAAGTATGTTAATATCAGCTGCAATATCTTCGGCAAAGATCATGTCAGATACATTTTCAACACCGATTTTTTCACAAAGCTTTTTTGATGTTATTACAGTTTTGAATCCGATTTTTTTTCTGGCATAGGCAACATTGTCATCTGCACCTGTCGAATAGTTAAGCATTACCGGAACTTTACCTGATATCAGTGTTGCCAAAAGACTTATGAATGCTGCGGCGGACACAGGCAGCATTATACCGATAAATTCATCTTCTTTTTTTCTTATGATATCGGCGAAAATGAATGAAGCTGTAATAAACTTTCCGAATGTATATGTTTTACCTGTAGCACTGTCGATAACGGCAGTTTTTTTGGAATATTTCTTTGCCGCTTCTATCAGATGTCTGTGAAGGCTCATAGATCATATACTCCTTAATTTTTTAATTGTAAGTGTCGTAGATTTTCCCGGGACTGTCCCGATCACGCTTACACTTCCGCCATATCCTTTAACGATATCAGAACCGACAATATATCTTTTATCTGAACTGTCCGTAACCTCAGGATCATAATCTCCGCCCTTTATCAGAAAATCCGGTTTAACCATGCTGATAATATCGACAGGGGTATCGGTCTCAAAAACGACAGTATGATCGACAGCCCTGAGTGAGTTCAGAACATATAGACGGTCTTCAACACAATTCACCGGCCGGCGTGCTCCTTTCAGTCTGGTAACTGAGCTGTCACTGTTTACACCAACTATTAAAACATCACCCAGTTCTTTTGCTTTGTTGAGATAATATGCATGTCCGCGATGTATTATGTCGAATACACCGTTTGTGAATACTATCTTTTTACCTTCCCGTTTCAGTTTTTCAACTGTCTGATTTATTTTTTCAAAAGTTAAGATCATTTTATGTGCTTTTTATTAATACTTCGTTCTCTACAAGTCTCTTTTTCAGATCGTCTATGCTTACAGGTATGATACTGACATCCTCAACTGCAAGCGATGCCGCGTAGTTCGATATGGCACAGGCCTGTTCAAAAGATGCCCCTGCACAAATAAATGCAACCAGAGAAGCTATTACAGTATCTCCCGCTCCGGAAACATTTGCGATCTTTGCTGATCTTGCAGGGATTATTGACATCTTTTTGTTCCGTTCGAAAGCAGCCATACCTTTTTCACTTAAAGTAATGAGGAGCTTATCAAGTTCAAGCATGGACATGATTTCCTTTCCGGCCTTTTCGATATCATTGCCAGTAACGATCTTTCTTTTCAGAATACTTTCCGCCTCTCTCAGATTGGGTTTGAAAATAGTAGCACCTTTATATGCGGAAAAGTTCTTGAACTTAGGATCGACCGCGGTGACAACATTTTTTTCAGTCGCTGCAGTGATCGCTGACTTTATCAGATTAAATGTCAAAAGACCTTTATTGTAATCCTGAAATATCACAGCGTCAAGAAAGGGAATGTTTTCCCTTAAAAGGTCTGACAGTTTTTTTTCGGTTTCAGGAAGGATTTCTTCTGTAGTCTCCATATCGAATCTGACCACATGCTGATCAGATGCCAGAACTCTGGTCTTTACAGTTGTAGCCCTGTGGTTTTCGATAACTATATTTTCCGTAGATATACCGTTTTGAGCCATATTTTCCATAAACATAGAACCTTCGGAATCTTCGCCTGCAATTCCGAACATTACAGGCGTTACGCCCAGAGTTTTAAGATTCAGACAAACATTTGCAGCGCCGCCGGGTTTTATTTCCTTTCTTTCAACAGACACAACAGGGACCGGTGCTTCCGGCGAAATACGGTCAGTTTTTCCAAGATAATAAAGATCCAGCATAACATCACCGATAACTGCAATTTTTAGAGAACTGAGTCTGGAACAGTATTTTTCAAAATCTGATTGTTTTATTTCTACCATGGCATTTTACCCTTTGTAAGATTACCTTTTTTATCAACAATGTAAAACTCGTCCGCAAGCAGGAGCATTTCCTTATCACCTTTTGAATTACCAAATGCTGTAACATAACAGCCCGGACGATATATGCCCGATTCTTTAATTCTTACAACCTTTTCCGCATAGTTACAGTTCTTCCTTCTCAATTTTCCTGTCAGTATTTCACCTGTTTTTTCTGTCAGCGTGCAGATACAATCGTCAAAACCGTATTTTTCTGAAAGGTAATTCATATATATATCCGGAGAAGCGGTGACGACTACGATCTTATAACCTTCATTTTTCAGTGAATCGATCTTTTTTTTAACTTCGGGAAAAACTCTGAGTCTTTTGCTGAATTTTTTAAGTTGTTTGTCAATATCGGCCGTACTGACATTAGTATACATTATTTTGAAAGTTCTTCTTTTAGCATCATTCCTTGTTATAAAATTAAAATAATACTCAAGGACAATAAAAAGGAGCTTATGTGAGTTTTTTAAAAATTTCTTCCATCCCCCGAAAAACACAAGAGAAAGAAGATATGAATCATTTTTAATAAATGTCCCGTCAAAATCCGTAAACACTATTTTGTCTGTCAATTCGCCCCCGCTATTCTTTGTGATATGAATATTTTTTTGCTTCTGCTGCCGTAAGTTATTATTTTTCCGTCCACCAGACTTATCCCTTTAAGATTGTTTTCAGGTGCAGTTATGATCCTCTCAATACCGTCTTGAAGCTTTTTACCGAAAATTGCTTTTTCAATATCAACCACATATATCAGATCTCTTCCCAGTTTATTCGCAAGCACATACATATGCTGTCCGCTGCTGAAAAGATTCTTTATATAAAACTCACTTTTTATCTTAAAGTTCGACTGTTTTGAGAGGAGGTCCCGCTCGCTGAGCCCGTCAGTGAGGCAAAAGAAGAGATGACCGGAATATATGTAGTCATTTATAACTAGATAATTTTTTGAATTGAAACTGACCACTCCTAAAGTTGCCGAAGATGTAAAACCCGTTTGATATTCGTTCGATATATGAATTTTTCCAAAATCAAGCAGTTCTCTTAAATTTAATTCTATGACGAGATTCAGTCCGTCATCTATCAGATACAGATGATTTCCTATTTGTTCGGCATCCTTGACATTAGTTATATGATCGGGCAGATCTACATATAATTGAAGTGATTTATCTTCAAAACTATCATTGTAAAGATAGAGTCTGGACAATTCATTTTTTCTTGAAGCTGCAACAATTATCTTATTTTCAACAGTCACAATTCCGGTTACTTTCAAACCGTCATTCTTCTCTATATCTATTATATCGTAGCTTTCCCAAATTATCATTTCTGCGTCACTTTCTATCTTATTCTTGACAAGATCGAGAAAGTATGGTGAGATCATAAACATCATTAATATCAACAGAAAGCTTGTAAGATAGCTATAGATGCGTTTCACAGAGGGCATAAGGCTGAAAAGATAATCACACAGTGAATAAAGTGTTACTGAAATGACCAGAAAAGCAACCGAGAAAGTAGTCAGGTAATTTACGGTTATATTAATATAATTGAGAGATATCAACATAAGGGCCAAAACAGGTATCAGAGAAAGAATGAGAATAAGGAGCTTGCCCTTTATTCTGAACACAATAAGAACGATCAAATTCAAAATAATTCCGGTGGTGAGTGATATAGTCAAAAATCTTACAGGTATTTTTCCGCTCTGCTGTACGGTATTTATCAGTAGAGCATACATTAGAAGATACTGCCCTGCGAACTGAACACCGCCTTTAAGTTTTCCCGAAAACCTTGCGCTCATGACCGTGCCGGAAAAAGATGCGAATATTCTTACATATGCGACAATTATGTCCCTGAGAAAGAAAAACACCATGAACCAGATCGGAAACAGGCCGTGATGTGCCAGAGCGAAAAAATAAAAAAATCGCGATATAGAATCAGAAAGCGGATCAAGTATCTTTCCCAGATCGGTTACAAGTTCATCCCGTCTTGCCACATATCCGTCTATAATGTCTGACACTTCCGAAAGACTCATGATTACATATGCAATTACAAGAAGCTTAATATTTCCGCTGAATATCAGAAGTACACCGGCTATCGTAAGCACTATTCTGGAAAGAGTTATAGCGTTGACTTTATTTAGATATTTACTGCTCAAACCTGCTCCATTGTAATTTGTCTTCAGAATATAAGCATTTTTTCAGGATTTGTCATCACTAAAACCTTTAGATCATAATTTAAATAAACCTTTCAAATCTTCTTCATACATTTCCCAGACCAGTTTCTCCGAAACTTTTTCGCAGTTTGCCTTAAACACGGCGAGTTGCTCTTTATCGCTCAGCATAGAGTCAATCGTTTCTGATATCAGGTCAGGGTCAGAAGGATCAATTACAATACCGACTCCATAGTTTTTCACATAGGATGAAATCTCCGGAAAATCTGAAGCGATCTGGGGTACTTTTGCCTGAATGAACTCGAACATTTTATTTGGTGTCGAATAATAAAAACTCTTTCCGTGATTTTTTATCAGGCATAATCCGATATCGGCACAGACTGTATAATTTATGAGTTCTTTATGAGGGAAAGGGCCGATAAAAAACACTCTTTGTTCCAGAGACAGGTCGAAAACGAGTTTTTGCAGCATCTGCTTTTCGGAACCGCTTCCGGCCAGAACAAGTACTGCTTTACTTTTCACCCGGGCAAAAGCTTTTACAATCGTTTCGAGTCCGTTGTTGACGAGGAAATGTCCCTGATAAAGCACTATTCTGCAATCATTATCGATCCCGAGCATCGAATGTATTCTTTTATTTTTGGCCGGAACGGTTTTTTTTAACGGAAGATTGGTAAATACGCTTACATTGCTTAGAGAATATATCTTCTTGAGTTCATCAGCTATTGAGCGTGAAACCGTTAGCACCCGTGAGGCGGATCTTATGAACGCTTTTTCGTACATCACCCAGAATTTTTTTGCGAATGGTCTGTTCTCAAGTTGGGAATTGCCGTGCCAGAATTCATGAGCGTCATAGATGTAGGGTGTTCGTGTCAGCTTCGATGCTGCATATACAGGAAGAAGCGGAAAAATATCATGACTGTAAAAACAGCCGGCTTTGTTACTGATAAGCATAAACATGAGCCTGGCCCAGAATATCGTCATGTTTATTACAAGCGGAAATTTTTTGCCGAGCCTTATCCTCTTATAAGGAATTTCATCCCATCCATTAAGCTTTTTATTACTGAATTTTACACCGATTATCTTCACATCGAATCCGCACTTTATAAGAGAAAGTGCCGTCTTATAACCTCTGTATTCGTGCTCCAGGTCGTCATAAACTGCAAATATTATACTTTTCTTTTTCTTCACTACTTAATGATCAGATGTTTTTTCAACCTGTAGTATCCTTTGAAATTATCAGGTTTTAACCAGTAATGCAACAACCTGTCATATCCGATGATCACGACTTTATTTTCGGTGCCGGAAGCGTAAATCAGGCTGTGGTCGTTTATTGATTTGAATCGGACTACCATACCGATCATTCCGTTTTGAAGAACGATCAGGTCGCCGTTTTTTACTTCATTTCTTTGTATCGGGACGATATTATTAAGGATAGCTTCCGTTTGCATATACCCCGGTTTAAAATTCATTCCGTTATCTTTTGCCGAATTTCTCCATATCGCACACATCAGGTGAGAATTATCAGCTGCTTTCACTCTGTCGGGATCAGCTCCTAACCTGACAATGTAACCTTCATATTCATTTGCCCATTTATCAATAGATCTTTCAAAACTTTTTCCCGGTGCGTGTGCGGATGAATGTTTATTGTCCGTCCTTCCTCCGCCTGTTATCATAGAGAGATACTCCTCGCTCTGTTCCCTTATTGGATCATAGTCGTGAAGCCTTCTCATTTCCTCCTCGTCTGCTGAAGGATCAAATTCGTGGATCACAGGCTCTTCCGGTATTTCTCTCACAGACAGTTCTCTTTCTGACATAACGATCTCTTTTTCGACCGCATCTTTTCCGTCATAGAAGATGAAATAATATCCGGTTCCTGCAGCGATCAGCAATATCATAAGAGCCGTAAAAAGGTCGAATAATTTTGCAAAAAATCCTGCTTTCTTTTTTACCGGCTTTTTCTTTCTTTTTTTGGGCATATATACTCCTTGGTTATTATATTACAAACATCAGCAACTGAACAGTTCCGATAAAGAAACCGAGCACTCCTCCGAACCATGTAACATAAGCAAGCTGTTTCTTTGTAACGCTCAAAATTATCTCTTCGAGTCTTTTAAGAGAAAACGCTCTAACTTTTTCTGTAACTGTTTTTTTAACATCCAGTTCATCTATTATCTCTGGAAGCTCACTGTCCATAAGACCGATCACTTTTTCAGAGATCATTTGTTTTATATCATCAGTAATGAATGAAGCCAGAATTCCAAATTTTTCATACATACTGTCAAGTGCCGATGATATTTTTAGTTTAACACTTTCCTTTTTGAACAGCTCATGAATAGATTCGTTTGTCACAAGGTGATCTCCCACTGTATCCCCTATCCTTTCAGCAAGTTTTTCATGCTCTTTAGGGATCACTCCGGGCGTAAAAGGTAATCTGAAGCCAAATATCCTTACTTCGTTGAAAGGTCTGAAGAGCATTTTAATAGCAAGGTAATTTGTTAAGAGGCCTATAACTGCACCTGCGACAGGCGGCAGAATTATTTTAATGATTCCAATATTCTCCAACATGATTATGCTTCTCCGATTTTTTTTGCAACTATCTGGTATCTGTCAAGTTTTTTACTTCTGGTTTGCCTTCTGCCCAAAAACGGTAGCAGTTTCAATTTTTCAAATCCGTTTTCGTTTAGCATCGTTATCATTTCAACAGGTGTATAACCTCTTTCATAATGAGTTTCATCAAAGGTTATAAACCTGCCGTCTTCTTCTTTTATAAAGAACTTCATTCTACATTCAAGTACTGATGTCTCCCTGTCAAAAACAGAATCATATGAAATAAAAAAATCTTCTGTTTCCTCGATCTTAACCCCTTCCCATTCATTGATTAGGCCATAAATTGAATTAAAGTCAAACAGAAAGAGACCGTCTTTATTCAAAGATCTGTTTACGCATCTGAAAAAATCCGAAACTTCCTCGGGCTTTGTTATATAATTAACTGTATCAAACACAGAAACGGCGTTATCGAATTTCCTGTCTGAAACATAGTTTCGTATATCGGCTTTATAAAATTGACCGAAAGGCAATTTGTTTTTAGATATTGATATCATTTCCGGTGAAATATCAATACCCCTGACACCGTAACCGAGTTGGGCAAAATATACGAGCTCCTCAGAAGTCCCGCATCCCAGATCCAAAACATCTGTTCTTTTTCCGTTGCAAGAAACTATCAAGTCATCGAGGCAGTCAACCAGTTCCCTGTAGTCAAACGGACTCATTATCATATCATAATATTTCGATATCCTGCCAAACATCACACTGATCCCTCCAGATAACTGTTGATCTCTTTGAAAAATGATCCGAAAACATTTTTTCCGGCACCTATTATACTGCCGTTTCTCAGAAAATTATTTTCACCTCTAAAGTCACACGCTCTGCCTCCGGACTCATTCAGTATCAGCACCCCCGCCGCAATATCCCATGGAGACAGCCACCCTTCAAAAAAACAGTCGAACCTGCCACATGCAGTATAAACGAGATCCAAAGCAGCGCTACCCATTCTTCTGACTCCCGAAGTTTTCTTTAATATTTCCCTGAGACAATCAAAATATTCTCCGGCTTTTTCCTTTCTTTTAAAAGGCATTCCTGTTGCTACGAGACATTGCGATAATTCTTTCGCTTCTGATACTTTTATCGGAACTCCGTTCAACTCTGCGCCATGTGACAGTACGGCACTGAACATCTCGTCCCTGAAAGGATCATAAACAACTCCTGTTACAATCCTTCCTTCTGTGTAAAAAGCTATCGAAACCGCGCTGTGGGAAAGTCCGTGAATAAAATTGGTGGTACCATCGAGAGGGTCGATTATCCAAAGGTCATTTTTATCACAGAATTCTCCTCCGTCTTCTTCGGCCAAAACATTATGTTCCGGAAATTTTTCAATAATCATATCTTTGATTATTTTCTGGCATTCTACATCAATCTCTGTAACATAATCAGAAATACACTTTGTTCTCACTTCTAAAGGTTTTGAGCTTCTTATCAAATCTCCTGCTGCGTTTGCGGCCTTTTTTGATATCGCAATAATATCGCCGGTTGATTTTATTACCAATTGACCCTTCTCTCCCTAAGATAGTTCTGTGCTTCTCTGTGACCAAGCCTCGCCGCCTGTTGGGTATAAGATATATTCATGGTTCTGTTTCTTTTGAACTCATAAGCGATACCCATATTGTACAAAGCATCAGCATGATTGCTGTTACGTTCCAACGCTTTTTTATAGTATTCAATTGCAAGATCGACCATACCTTTGGCGTACATGCTTGATCCGATATTATTGTAGTAGTCTGCATTTCTGGGATTGATCTCTATTGCTTTTCTGAAGCAGTCAATAGCCTCATCGTACTCTTCCATCTGATGATAAACAAAACCAAGATTGTTGTAAGAAGCCTCATACCTCGGATTAATTTCCACTGCTTTCATATAGCTTTCTACAGCATGAGTAAGAAAACCTTTTCTTCTGTAAGCAAGAGCCCTGTTATGAAACGCTTCCGCGTAATTCGGTCTTAAAACTATTGCCTGATTATAGTTAACTATACCCATATCTATCTCACCGATCTTTACATAACAAACTCCCAAATTGAAATACCCCTCAGCGAATCTCGGATTGTTCTTCACCGAATTCTCGAAGTATTCAATTGCTTTTCTTATCATGCCCCGCTGATAAGCGTCTATTCCTTTTGCAAAATCACTCTCCGTACTCATAAGAACAAATGCCAAAACTAAAAATAGGATGATAAAAATATTCCTTCTCATATCCGTCTCCGATTATAATTCGTGACAATAATAAAAATAACTCAGATCGCTGAAAAGACCTTCTCTGGCAATAAAGTCAGATGCGTCCGGATATTTCAAATCCGAAGCTATATCTATGGCCCGCTTTAAATTATCAGCTCTATGTGCAGAGATTTCATTCAACGGTAACGACTTAAGATCATAGATATTGTCAATGGAGAACACTGTTTCCTCCTCGTTATGACCAAGCTTTCTCCATTCTGCGGTAATAGGATCAAAAGCATAAAGATTTAAAAATTTCGCACCGTGTATGCATATGAATTCCAAAGCGTTGAAAACATACTCAAGATCCTCTTCCGAAAAAACATAGTGAAGATTTATCCTGACCCATCCGGGTTTAATACCCGAGAGATTCTCATTAATTATCATATTTCTGTATTTTAACGACTTTTCTTCATCTATTCCTAAAAGTCTGTGACCGTATGGGCCTGCACAAGAACATCCCGCCCGTGACTGGATGCCGAAAAGGTCGCTAAGGAGCCTTGTCACAAACCTCGGATGCAGATATTTATCCATGTGTTTTATGTTGAAAGAAATAATCGGTATTCTTTTTAATGGATCAGTATTTCCGATAATAACCATCTCATCTATGGTTGAAAAACGGCTGAAAAATTTTTCCTTGTTCTTGTTTTCGATCTCTTCAATTGTATGAAGACCTATGCTGTTCTTAAGTTCCATTACCATTGCGGCCTTTATTGTCTGAATGATCGGAGGTGTTCCTGCTTTTTCCCTTGTCTCTATATCGGCGGAATAGTCATGGTGTCTAAACCCCACATAATCAACTGTACCGCCTCCGGCAGTTGTGGGCGGAAGATCTGCCCTGTAAAGCTTTTTATGGAACACAAGTATTCCTGCCGTACCGGGGCCTCCGAGAAATTTATGGGGAGAGAAGAAAACAGCATCGAAGTATCCCTGACCCTTACCTGTAACATCTATCTCAACATACGGCGCAACTGCCGCGAAGTCGAAGAATATTTGTGCCCCGTTTGCATGAGCTATCTCCGCAAGAGAAGCCGTGTCTGTGAGCATACCGGTAATGTTCGAACCTGCAGAAAAAGAACAGTATTTTACTCTGTCTTTATACTTCTCCTTCTTAAGCTCCTTTTCAAGCATGATCCTGTCAATTCCACCGTCACGGTCGAGTTCTATCACAACTATCTCGGCAAATGCCTCCCGCCACATCAGTTCATTCGTATGATGCTCGTACGGCCCTATGAATACAACAGGTCTGTCGATGTTAATCTTTTCCAGCACACTGCAATTCTTACAGTTAAGTCCTTTAAGTGAGCTGAAAATCCTGTCTTTAGTATGCGGAGGAATGTATATTCCCAGAATTTCCTGAAGCTTCTGAAGGGCTCCCGTGCATCCTGAACCGGTAGATATCAATTTATAATCACTTCCCGCGTTTATCATCTGTTTTATTTTTTCTTCGGCATTATACAGTAAGGATGTCATGAACTTCCCGCTGAAATCGTCTGTCGTATGGGTATTGGCGTATGACTTCAAAATATTCATGATATTGTTCTCTATCGCCCCCAGTGCTCTTCCTGAAGCTGTATAATCAGCATAAAACAGGTTCATCTCTCCAAAAGGTGTTTTATAAAGCGAATCATTACCGATAATGTCATTCCTCAGCTCATCAATACTTATCTTTTTCATTACTTCCTGTCCGGTCTTTATTAAAAGGATAAATATAACTCAATCGTAAAGGAAATTCTATAAAAAAACAGCTATTTTTATATCTTAAAATACAACCGTCAAAAACTTCTTCTAACTACATCCGGCAGCATATACTCAATATACCTGTCAGGCCCGAAATGATACCTGTATGTCAGTATCTTCCCGAACTGGTCTCCCATGTTTCCGAGATACTCGGAGTAATGCTCTCTGCATATATCGAGTATTTCTGTTTCTCCCATTGAGTTATCTGCCGGGCTCTCAGTAAGAAATATCTTTTTCAGATTACTCAGTCCGTTCGACACCGACCATTTGTACTCAATAAAACCCGGGTCTTTTTCGGTTATTACTTCGATGTGATCGAAAAATCTTTTAGAGTTCTGCATCGTTCTTCTCCTTTTTTTTGGCAATATAACAATGCAAAGGCTCATATAGTGACCTTTTACTTTTTTGTGATCTTTTTTTTTAATTTTTTTTAACTTTCAAGAAGGATCATGAATTCGCCTTTCAATTCATTATCCCTGCAGTATTTATAAATGTTCTGTGATGTGTCGAAAAGTATCTGCTCCTCCTCCATCGTAGCTTTGTAAAGAAAGAGGAGTCTTTTCTCTGCGAATACCGCGGAAATGTCTTCCAGAAGATCAGTAAGCCTGTACGGAGTATCCATAAGAACGACAGGCACCCTGAGATTTTTCAGTTTTTTCAGTTCTGATATCCTTTCCGGCTTCGTTTTACCCAAAAATCCGGCGAACATGAACTTTCTTATATCGATCGGAGAGACCGAGAGCAGGGTCATAAGCGCAGAAGGGCCGGGCACCGGTACCACAGTTATTTTTCTGGAAAAACAGTGCCGGAGAAGAACCCTTCCCGGATCGGCGAAAGCCGGCGTTCCGCAGTCGGATATGAGGGCGCAGTTCTCGCCTTTAAGCAGAAATTCAGTCACAAAACCGGCATCTTTTTCTTCATTGTGTTCATTCAATATGAAAAATTCTTTTCTGAATTTATGAATAGCAAAAAGCCCCTTGACCGCAGATGCCTCCTCCGTAATTATCACATCTACGCTTTTCAGTATATTGAGCGCTCTTTCGGATATGTCCTCCCTGTTGCCTATCGGTATTGCTACTATGTAAAGTTTTCCTGTGGTCATTATTTTTTCCCTTCGATTACAAGGACAAATTCACCTTTGGGCTCTTTTGCGGAGTATGCGCTGAGGACTTCCGAAGGCGTGCCGGCGGTATGCTCTTCGTATGTTTTTGTCATTTCACGCAAAACGCAGATCTTCCTCTCAGGTATAAGTTCGGCAAGTTCCTTAAGGAGTTTTATTATCCTGTGCACAGACTCGTAAATCACGACA
>SLFX01000068.1 GCA_007124045.1 Candidatus Delongbacteria bacterium
ACTCTTTTTTTGATCACGATTAGTTCTTTTTATTGATTTTGGACTAAAAAATGTATATCTTGCATTCGTGTTTTCAATTAAACGGAGCTGAAGTGATGATGAATTTAAGCTGTTTTATAAAATCCCGACTTGGGTGTATAATGATCATTTTCCTGACCGCCGCCTCCTTTTTACCGGCTGCAGAAACGCAGGAAAGGTTAAGAAGAACTGTCACCGACAGCAACACGGGAATGACTTTCAGTAATTTTCGCTCCGGGGAAAATGAATCTGTTTTCTATCAGGTGTTGCGGCCCGTTGACTTCTTATACAGAGAGCCTTCCGGAAATGCCGATCCTGTTTATTCGCTTAGCAGAGACATTTTTGTCGAGGTTGATGAAAGTTCAAGAACGGGAAGTTTTGTAAGGGCAAAGGTGCTGGACCGTCTTCACGGAGTTATTGAAGGATGGGTAAGGATGTCGGCTCTGAGGAACATAAGGTATTACGGCAGGTCTTATTCCGAACATAAGGAACTTTCCGAACGCGGCTCTGAAATGAACAGGAAAATAAATCCTCACTGGGTAATTAGCGAAAAACAAACCGTTTACGGGGACAGCGCGATGACCGTACGGTCTGACATGCATCTGAATAAGGGCGATATTGTATATGTAAAAGACCTTTCGGCGACTTTCCCCGGCATCAGCTTTTATGGAACCGGAGGACATCTTCTGGAAGGTTTCGTTCCTGCAAACAGCCTTTCTGAACTGGCAGTGGTACCTGGCGGCGAAACAGATATGAAAAAACTTATTTCGCACTTCAGCACTGCTCTTTTAAAGAACGGGATCGACAAACCCGGCTTTATGTCATACAGCGGTATCAGGATCAGCGAATTAAATCATGAGGAGTTCACCGAGGACAGGATCTGCCGCGAACTTCCTAACGATTCGCTTTTTTATGGTGTATCCAACTCTCTCTATCCTCTTGAAAGAAAAAGATTTTCAACACCAAGAAACGATCCTTCGGTTTTAAATTACGCAATGTACAGGTTCCTTCCCGATGAGCAAATTGTAACATCAAACGACACAATAAGCTGCAGGGTCATTGAACTTGTTACTGTGCCGAGAAGCGCGAAAATGACCATGGACGGCATTGAGCATTCCACCGTTTCCAACAGCATTACAAGGCTTTACATAACCAGGATCGAAAATCATGACATGGATATAGTTTTTCATAAGGAAATATCGGATTATACCTTAAAATACGCTAAAGATACAAAAACCGGAAAAATGCTTTCTTCAGAAAGCACAACGGAAAAACTGGTAAAAAGGCTCACCGCTTTCAGAAAGCACTGACGGATCTTTTTGACCTGAGAACCAAAGCGGTTACGAGAAAGACCGCTAAGATGCCCAGAGTATATGTCAGCGGCCTTGATGTTAACAGATAATGATCTTCATTGAGAGTTCCGTTCCTCATCATCTTCATCAGAACTACCGAAACGCCGTTGTTTACAAAATGCATTATAACCGCGGGATAAATCGAACCGGAAACAAGGGTCAGTACACCCATTATTATCCCCAGCGCGGCAGTTTCGAAAAGATTGAAGATGTTAAGGTGCATAAATCCGAACATTATCCCGGTAACTGCGACGAGTCCGGCCTTCGAATATTTATTTTCCAGAATTCTGAAGAAAACTCCCCTGAAAACAGCCTCCTCGAATACGGCGGGGATCAGCGCGATCACAATCAAAGACGCGGGAAGGCTTAAGCTGCCCAGGCCCGAAAGAGTCAGTATGTCGGTATCACTTATAAATTCCGGCATCGGGAAAAGATACCTGATATTTTCCGATAAGACCGCCACCGGGTATCTTCCAATAATGCCGAGTATTACGGCACTTGAAAGGGTAATTATATCCGCTTTGCGGAGAAAAAGCAGTCTTTTGAAACCTGTCCCCGTGATGCGTTTCATTATAAGAACGAACCCTCCGAAGATAAGCACCTGCGAAAGTATCAGTCCCGTGACAATATTTTTTTGCTGCATGTATCCGCCTGCCAGCATATAAATGACCACCAGAAGTGCGAAAGCTGTCATGGCGGCGCTTTTTGTAAAGCCCTTTCTGGCGATATCAATGTCCGGGCTTTTGGCCAGAATATCCTCGCTGCCGAGATAATCCGCGGAGCTTTTCGCTATGAAAAATGAGTATAAAACATTAAGCAGAGCGGCAGATATGACCGTAACCGCAGACGGCTGTCCTGTTATGATATTCTTCATCAGACCTGATGAATTCATTACCGGTATAAGCATAAACCCCCTGCTTATATCCACACCCTGAAATGTTCCCATGAGGGACAGAACGAGAAAAAGTATCATCAGCGGCATGAATGCCAGTTGTCCTGAGGAGGATGATCTTAGTCTGCATGAAGTAAATACTGTAACTGACGATACCAGAAGCGACAGGCCTGCTACGGTTATAGCGAACATAAGTGCCTGCGTCAGATCAAGATGCATACCCACACTGACCGCACCGGTCAGTTTTCCGTACATGATGAACGATAACAGTGAAAGGACCGACATTATTATACCCGCAGATATGACCATAGCCATTTTTCCATAAATGATGCCGGTTCTTCGGGCTCCTGAAGTAAGAAGCAGCTCAAATGTGTTGTTGTCTTTTTCGCCGAGTATGACATAATTTGAGATAGTAAATGTACCGAGCAGCAGGATCATGACGAGCGTTATGGGAAGAAAACCAGCCGTCCTCGCGTTGGCAACATCAGAAGGTGATGCCGTGTTTATTGTTTTTGGAAAAGATCTGCCGTAATAATCCAATACGCCAAGTTCCGCATATCTCTCTTCCGATATCTCTTTCCTTATATCTCTGAGTTTCCTTGCCAGAATTCCGGCCTGGATACTCTGCCTGTCCCTTTTTGAAGAAAAAGTAAGAGTGATCTCTGTAAGTTTTGTTGAATCATTGAACGAACTGCTCAAAACTACCGGATATTTTTCAAGAAGATCTTCCGCCTCTCCGGATTTTTCCTTCCTCTCAACATTTATGAGGCTGTCAGCTTCGAGACGGGAAAGCACTTCTTCATCAAATCCTTCGGTCAAAACGGCCGTCGTGAACTTTTCGGATGAAATACTTTCAACCTGTGCGGTTACACCCCATGAAATGAGTCCGTTTATAACCGGGAAAATGACCAGCGGCAGAATAAACACGAAGAATACGGTTTTTTTGTCCCTCAGAAGCTGAATTATTTCGTATTTAAGTATCTTCTTCAAACCTGCCTGCTGTTTTTTGTCTGTGAATGATAACTTTTTAATATCAGAATATCAAATAATTTCTTAAATTTCCGCCGTGAAAAAAACGGAGCGGTAAAAAGCGTATGGATCCATCAAGACCCGGGGACGGGGGACTTTTCATATTCCTGCCTGACAGTATAACATCAACCATCTATTCATGGCAGTGCCGTTTCAGCGAATATGTCCGGATGCCGAAGCCTCATCTTACACTAATGTACCCGCCTTTTCTGACAAAGGAAGAATGGAAAACATACAGAAATACGGTAACGGAGATATTAAAAGGTTTTTCACGGTTTACGGTAACATTCAAAGAAACAGGTTATTTTTCAGACCCGTTCTTCCTTTATATGGCACCTACTCACTCCCCGGAATTAAGCGAAATTAACAGGAGGCTGGCCGGAATGTGCCCCGAAAAACTTTCCGGACTGAATCTGAAAGAATTTATTCCACATGTATCCATCGGTACTTTTCCGACAAAAGAATCAGTTTTAAAAGCACGGTCGCAGCTTAATGATTTCATGACGAAACAGGAACTTTCCTTCGAAGTAAAAGAAGTATTCTACACCGCGCTGGATAATGATTTCCGATGGAAAATACACGATATTATCTCGATCCCGGAGGTAAAATGATAGTACTCGGCATTGAATCCTCCTGCGATGACACCTCGGTATCGGTTCTGAAAGACGGAAATATCCTGTCCGTTGCCACAAATACACAGACCGTGCATTCCGGATACGGTGGCGTTATTCCGGAAGTCGCATCACGAGCGCATTTAAAAAACATCTCCGCGGTTCTTAAAAACGCACTGGATAAAGCGGCGGTCGGTCTGAATGATATAGATGCTGTGGGAGCAACTTACGGACCCGGTCTGGTCGGTCCGCTGCTGGTCGGCCTCAACTTCGCTAAAGGGCTTGCCTTTTCGCTCTCAATACCCCTCGTGCCGGTCAATCATATAGAATCGCATATACTGGCAAATTTCATTGAGCATCCCGATATCGAATATCCTTTTCTCGCACTTGTTGTATCGGGCGGCCATACCGAGCTTGTGTATTCGCCGTCTTTCGGAAAATACGAACTCATCGGCAGAACACGCGACGATGCAGCCGGAGAATGTATAGACAAAGTCTCCAAAATGCTCGGCAGGGGTTTTCCGGGCGGCAAGATCATGGACTCCCTCGCGTCGGAAGGAGACAGCGGATTTACTGTTTTCCCCAGAGGTATGAAAAACAGCCCTGATTTTAGCTTCAGCGGACTCAAGACGGCGGTGAAATATTACATTGAAAAAAACGATAAAGCATTTATTGATCAGAACATATCTGACATCGCGGCATCTTTCATAGATTCGGTTACAGATTCTTTGACGGAAAAACTTTTCAGTGCCGCGGAATTAAAAAAACCCGCCACAGTTCTTCTTGCAGGAGGTGTGTCGGCAAATACATCACTGAGAAAAAAAGCATCGGCCTATGCGGCGAAGAAAAGTATCCGGCTTTGCTATCCGTCGGTTCAGTACTGCACCGATAACGCCGCAATGACAGCAATGAGCGCGTATATGATGATCAAAAAATACGGCACTGACCGTTTCCGGTTCGATCCTGAACTGGATGCGGTTCCTTTTCTCAGGATAGAAGATAAAAAAATCTGATTTTTTTGTAGAAAATCATCATTTTTTTTATTATATTGCCCCCGGCAGGAAAAATAATCCTCCCCCTATTATTGAACTGCCTCAAAACACCGCACAAAAGCGGTGTTTTTTTATATTTGACTTTGAACAGGCCGGCACCTATATTTCAATCAAAAAAAATTAAGGTAAAGATCGCCTCTATGGAAAATTACGACAATATATACCTGGAACCCGGCCTGAAGGAAAGTATCACTAAACTGAAAAACAGTATGAACGCGGTCATTATGGCTCATTCTTATCAGACACATGATGTTCAGAGCATCGCGGATTTTACCGGAGATTCACTAGAACTCGCCAGAAAAGCAGCAGATACAGATGCTGATGTAATAGTATTCTGCGGCGTGGATTTTATGGCGGAAAGCGCAAAGATACTTTCCCCGTCCAAAACCGTTCTCCTTCCGGATACGGAAGCCCGGTGTCCGATGGCGGCCATGTGCGATGTGCAGGGTCTTGTTGATCTTAAAAAGCAACATCCTGATGCGGTGGTTATAACATATATCAACTCTTCCGCCGCCGTGAAAGCCGAAAGTGATGTTATCTGCACTTCAGCTAACGCAGTTAAGATAGTGGAACACTACAAAAACAGAAAAATAATTTTCACCCCGGATAAAAATCTTGGAAGTTACTGCAGCGAAATTACGGGAGCTGACATTATTCTGTGGAACGGGTACTGTTATGTACATGATGAATTTTCCACAGGTGATATCTATATTGCAAAACACCAACATCCCGGATGCCTGCTGCTGGTTCATCCGGAATCTCCCCGTGAAGTTCTGGAACATGCCGATTTTATCGGATCCACCTCGCAGATAATAAAGTTTGTCGAAGAAAATGCTTCTGCAATGGATGAACAGGCCGGCGTGATAATAGGAACGGAGATAGAGATCGCCAATACTCTTCAGAACCGGTTCCCTCACAAAAAGATATATCCGCTTGCGGAACACGCCGTATGCAGGCAGATGAAAAAAACAACGCCGGAAAAAGTACTGAAATCGCTTCAGTCAGGAACTACTGAAATATTCGTTGAGAAAAGCGTAAGAGATAAAGCTCTCGGCGCTTTGAAAAAAATGCTCGAATTAAGCTGACGGGAAAAAGATCTATGCTTATTGAAATGCATGAGGAGAACCCCAAAAAGAGGGATGTGGAAACTGTTTGCGATATACTCCGCAAAGGCGGTGTTATAATCTATCCGACCGACACCGGATACGCTTTCGGGTGTGACCTTTTTAACAAAAAGGGTATAGAGAAACTGATCGGTATAAAAAGAATAGATAAAAGAAAAACTCTTTCTTTCGTATGCGCAAATTTCAGTCAGATGTCAGAATACGCCGAGTATTCGAACGAAGCTTTCAGGCTGATCAGACAACTTTTGCCCGGACCTTACACATTCATTATGAACGCTCTAAACTCCGTTTCCAGAATCGTTTCCGGAGACAAAAAAAAAGTCGGTATCAGAATACCTTTGAACAATATTGACCTTGCAATAGTTGAAGTACTCGGAAACCCCATCCTGAGTTCAAGCGTGAACAAGTACACTGAACTTGAGGATAAAGAAGCTGTTTCTTTAGCCGATCCCGTTGAAATAGACAAAATTTACGGAAAACAGGTTGATGTCATTATAGACTGCGGGATAATAGAACCTGATTTTTCGACAGTTATTGATATCAGCGGTGACGAAATCATAATTATCAGACAGGGCAAAGGTCCTGTCGAAGGACTGATACGGTAATATGAAATTTTATACAGTTTTTTTACTTGCCGTCCTTCTGAACTGCTCACTCTCGGGCAGCGGGAAATACGGAGGTGAGTTTATGAGCGGCAGCACTGAGGCACGCAGCCTTTCGCTGGGAGGAATGATCTTAACATCTTTTGAAACTCCTGCCGCTGTTTATTTTAATCCCTCTTACCTGCCTGAAATGAAAAATTCGGGAATTCTTCTCTCGCACAGCGAAAGGTTCGACGGTGCCGTAAGGCAGGAATTTGCCGCTTTCAACACCAGATATTCCGGTGTTGATGCCGGTTTGGCTCTGATATGGATAAATGTTGACGGTATTGTCCTTACCAGACTTGAAAATGAAAATGATCCTGTGGGTCCCGACAACAGAATACTACCCGATAGGACAGTTTCCGATAATGAGTTCGCTTTTTTTATTTCTGCCGGCAAAAAATACAATGACAGAATAAACATGGGCGCATCTGTCAAACTGCTCTATAAATCTCTTGATATCGAGTCAGCTTTCGGTACGGGGTTCGATCTGTCGGGGTATTATAAAATAAGCGATAACATTTCCGCAGGAGCAAAAATTTCCGATATAACAACATCTGCGCTTTTCTGGACTACCGGCAAGAACGAGATTATCCGGCCTTCGATCAATATCGGCGCAGAGTATAACAACAGGATCGAATATTTCCTGGCTGACTATAAACTAATTGGCGGAACACTTATCAGGTCCGAGAACTATTCGGAAAATGCGTTCCTGTCCGGAGGGATTTTTGATGCGGTTATATCCGGAGGGATCGAAGTCGCATTTAACAGTGTAATGATCCGCGGGGGGTATAATACCGATAATACATGGTCGGCGGGGGCGGGAGTATCTTTTCTCAGTTTTATTCTCGATTACTCATTCAGGCCGGATTTCGAGGATCTCGGAAACACCCATAAAGCAAGCATATCTTATATTTGGAAATAAGAGATGGACAGAGGTGTAGTCAAAGGAACTGAAAACGGATTTGCATATATTGAAATGGAGCTGAATGCCTCATGTAGATCCTGCGCAAATAAAGCTGTCTGCATTACAGAGGATAAACCTGCCCGGCTAAAAATCAGCAACGATTATTCTCTAAAGACCGGTGATGTTGTGGAGATCGATCTTTCTCCCCGGACTAAGCTAACTGCAGGATTTCTTCTTTTTATTCTTCCTGTACTTTTAACTTTTATCGGATACTACATCGGATATATTACGGCCCGGACAGAAACATCAGGTATGACCGGAGCTGTATTGGGGCTGATTGCCGGGATCGGCGGAGTGATAATGTTAAGTAAACTCACATCAGGATCCTCATATTTCAAACCTCGGTCCGTCAGGAAAATTTCAGAGTGATGTCCTATATTCAGATCATAAGACCTTTAAATCTTCTAATTACAGCATTTGCTTCGGCATCGGCATATTTCATAGTAGCGGACAATATCGATCAAATAAACCTTTTTTTGATACTAACCTCAACAGTTCTGACGGCAGGTGCCGGAAATATAATCAACGACATCATTGATATTGATATAGATACTCTCAACAAACCTCTCAGACCTCTTCCCTCAAAAAATATGACGGTCGGGCGTGCATATATCTGGTATTTTATTCTTGTTGCAGGATCTATGACATCAGGATTTTTTCTAGGTTATCATTCTTTCGCCGCAGTGATCCTTGTAAATTTTATTCTTCTCTTTTACACCGTATTTCTTAAAAGACGACCCTTTTGGGGCAATTTCATCGTGGCGTTCATAAGCGGCTACCTTTTCTATTTCTGCTCTATTACAACGGGCAATTTTATCATGATCATACCCCTGGCAGTTTCCGCTTTCCTGTTCCACTTCATCAGGGAAATCATAAAAGATATAGCTGACATAGACGGCGACAGAAAACAAAAAGCGAATACAATGGCTGTAGCTATTGGAGCGGATAGGACGATCCGACTTCTCAAAATGCTTATCATGACTTTAATTATCTATCTCGGATACTTAATGCTCGCCGGCGGATATTCGGTCTTTTTCTCCGTGATAATAATACTGTTCGTCATACCGGTAATTGTATATGTTCTGATCTCTCTTTCCAAAAAAGATCACAAAAGAGATTATGAGAAGCTCAGTCTTATCATGAAGGCCGATATGGTGTTCGGTATCCTCGCTTTCTATTTCGGAATGATGTAATTTTCCTGCTTAAAACGCACTTCTGATAATATTGCTTTCAATTTTTATTGCGCAATAAGAATATTTTTCATATATTCATATGCAAGTAAAGGAGGGCTTTTTATGCACCGCATCATTTCAGCTCTGGCCTGTATAGTTTTCTTATCCTGCTCTGTTCGTGTGCTGGAACGCAGAACCGAAATATCTCAACTGATGGACAGCTACAATGAATATTACAACGATAATGATACTATTAATGCGGAAATTGTCAGGAGAAAGATCATTTCGGAACATCCTTTTTCAAAAGAAACATACGATTTCGCAGTATCGGAATTCTACGAAAATATCCACCCCGTATGGAGCAATGACAGTGCAAAGGTTGAATTAATAAACGACCTTATGAATAAATATCCAAAGACGCCATGGCGCAGAACAATGTACAGGTTTTTGACATATTCTCTGAGCAGAATATCAGATAAAGAAGCCCTTTCCGCTTCCGTTGCGGATTTCAAAAATGAATTTCCTTCGGACTACCTTTCCTTCGTAAACGCTGCGAGATATTACTATATAGATATTCAGGATACCGTAAAGGCTCTCGATGCCGCGCGAAGAGGATTTGAGCTTTCATTTAGACCGGAAAAACCTGATTATTATCCTGATATGGAGTGGCAGCTGGAAAAAAGAAGCGCTCTTGTTGCGGCAGGCAGCCATTTTGCCGAAATACTGACTGATGTCGGAAAGCACGAAAAATCTTTAGAGGTGCTCGACAGAGTTATCGGAGAAAATCTGCTTTCGGTCAATGACGAGAACACTTTAGCCAGAATATACTATCTGAAAGCTAAAGCGCTGAGTTCCAGTTCCGAAACGGAACCTGCGCTTGAGTATCTCGGTAAAGCTTTGATCGAAGGTGATTCAAGAAACATCTGGCAGCTTTGCGAAAAACTTTACATGGATATTACGGGTCTCCAAAATGCCTCGGATGTGCTTGAGGACATACGGGACAGGACAGGATACTCTAATATCCGTTTTTCGGATGTTACCGCAGAATACGGGCTTGACGGGATCAGGGCTTCGAGAGTTGCATGGGGCGACTATGACAACGACGGGTACCAGGATCTTTTGCTCGACGGAAAAAGACTTTTCAAAAATATCAGCGGAGAGTTTTTTTATGAGATCACCTCTCTCGCATTCCCTGAAGGAATAAGCGCCGACGGGGCGCTGTGGGGAGATTTTAACAATAACGGGTCTCTGGATTTTGTTACCAAAAACCCGGAGGCCGTCTGGCTGAATGATAAAGGCGTGTTCAGAAAAGTAACAGGCGAAAACTCAATAACAGATAACGGTGTACCTACCGAGGGAATCGGTATCGGTGATCTGAACAGGAACGGTTTTTTAGACATATATTTTGCTAATTATGAAACATCCGCAGGTGATTACGAACACGACCTTTTGTTCTTTGGTGCCGGCGAAGGAAATTTTATAGATGTGTCGGGAACAAGCGGAATAATTCCCGAAGACGGGAAGCCGAGAGCCGGCAGAGGTGTCAGCATTGCAGATCACAACAATAACGGATATTTGGATATTTTTGTTTCAAATTACAGACTTTCGGACAATTTCCTTTTTGTTAACGACGGAAAGGGCTATTTTGTTAATGAAGCTGTGATAAAAGGTCTGGCGGGAACGAATACCGAAGGATGGTGGGGCCACACGATCGGTTCCGAATGGGGTGATCTTGACAATAATGGCCTGCTCGATCTTGTTTCCGCAAATCTGGCTCATCCGAGGTTTATCGATATGTCTGATATGACGATGGTATATAAAAACCCGGGCACTTCCAGTCAGAAATTTACCGATATCAGAAACAGAACCGGAATACGATATGAGGAAACGCACTCCGAACCTGCATTGGGCGATTTGAACAACAACGGCCACACTGATATTTACTTCACCAGTGTCTATGAAGGAAGAAGGTCTTTTTTATACGCGAACAAAAAGAATCTGACATTCGAAGATATCACCTATCTTTCAGGAACAAGGAAATTCAACGGATGGGGAGTTGCATTCGCAGATTTTGACAATGACGGCAAACTTGATATGATCGTAGCTGGCGGAGAAAGTATAAAACTTTTCAAAAACACCACTCCCGACACCGGCAACTGGCTTCAGGTATGGATCAGAGGAAAAAACCATTCCGACGGGATCGGCACCAGATTGAGGCTGTTCAATGACAACATCAGTCTGACAAGAGAAGTTCAGGGAGGAAAAGGAAGTACCAACCAACACTCCCTTGTTCAGCACTTCGGGCTGGGCCCGGAAAGCGAAAATCTCACACTGGAGATCAGGTTTCCCCTGGGCGAAAAAAGAACGGTCAAAATCGAAAATGTTAACCGCACTATAGTCATCACTGAGTAGATCCGTCTATGTGCAGTCTTTATCTGTCCTCATCTTCAGTATCTTCATCCTCATCTTCACCGTATTCATCATCCGGATCTTCTTCTTTTTTTGAACCGTAGAGAGCCTTATTCAGTTTTCTGAGAATAACAAGACTGACAAGAAGAAGTATCAAACCGATCAGCATCAGAGAGTATCCCGCATTCATCATTATCCTGGAGGACATTTCTCTTGTTTTCAGTCTGCTTTCAAAAGATACCAGGTCGCTGTGGCGGCGGCCAAGCATCTGTTCTTTTTCAAGAAGAGAGGAGTGCTTGTTTTCAAGTATCGCCCTTAAAGAATCGATCTCAAGCTCCTTGCGGTTTAAATCCTCTATCTTCTGCTCAAATTCCGCCTGTCTTACCCTCGTGACGGAATCGCTAACGGTTTCTGAGGTAGGATCTTTTTGATCTCCACCCTTACAGGATGACAGGATCGCCACCAAAAATAAAACCAGCGCAAATCCCGTGATTTTAAAACCTTTGTTCATAAATATCCTCCATACTTGTTGTATTTCAAACCCGAAATTTAAGTCCACGGTTCAAATATAACAAATATTCAGCGGATAACAAGTAAAAAAATATGCGAAATCCGGCATTTATGACTTGACATAGTATGATAAAATAATTATATTTCGGCTTTGAGTGCAGGCATTAAACCGCTTGCTCTTCAGTAAATTAAACTTTATCCGGAGGTTAAATGTCTAAAAAAGTAAGGTTTTGCGCTTTGACTGTAGTAATGCTCTCATTCATGTTCTCAGCCTGCACAAGGTATGCGAACGAGGGCGAACTTAAGGCACTGGAAGACCAGCAGGCTGCTGTCAGAAAGGCAGAAACACAACTCGCCGGCCTGAGGACAGAAAGAAGAAATCTTGAAAGCAGACTGTCCGAAAAGCAGAGAGAATTAAAGGCTGCCGAAGAAGAAAAAGCGGCAGTTCAAAGCAGACTACAGTAAACTAAAGTTAGAGGAAAACCGTCATGAAAAAAACATTACTCTCATTAATAATTCTGACCCTTTTCACTCTGGGATTTTCGGACGACAGGATGAATTACGAAGAGGAATATCTTCCCAGGCTTCAAAGAGCTCAGGAGGAACTTGCCCGTCTGGAATCCGAGATCTCTAATGAAGAGGGCGACATTGAATCTCTTAAAGAGCAGATCGCCAGTGCGGAGCAGGAAATAGAAAGGATCTGGAATGAGATCTATGCCGCAGTCGGATCGGACAAAAACGGAGTTGATGCCTACAGAAGACAGCTGAACGATCTTGAGACATCTGTCAGAAATTTTGGAGCTCTACCCGCGGAAGAACTTTACAGGAGAAGGTCTGAACTTGATCGTTTCGAGAATGAACTCAATGAAATGAGAGCGAACGATATTTCCGCTCTTACTGAATTCGTGAACAAGATCCAGACGATAGATCAGAGAATTAAATCGATCAGAAGTTCTATCGTCGTACCTTATGTCACCTCTTATGTGGTCAGAAGAGGAGACAGTCTCTGGAAAATATCCGGCAAGAAAGATATTTACGATGACCCTTTCAAGTGGACAGATATTTACAGGGCGAATCAGCAGACCATAAGGAACTGGCAGAGAAGATATAACGCCGTTTTGAAAGAAGGACAGCAGGAAGCGGACCTTATATATCCTGACCAGGAATTCACGATACCAAGATAGAACATTTTTTCCGGAACACAGTGAAGATTCGGAGAGAAATTAAATTTTTTTCAAAAGGCGCTTACTCTATGCGCCTTTTGTTGCAATGAAAGGATCAAACCTGAAGGTTTAAATGACAAAAGCTCAAAAAAGAATATCTCTTCTTACAGGCCTGATACTTTTGGTGTCCATTTCTTTAACCGTGGTAATGATGCCCAGAGAAAGGACAAGTGAGTTTTCTGACTACAGAGAAGGAGTACTGGCTCCTGAAAGAATAATTGCACCTTTCGACTTTGAGATTCTCAGAACTGACCATGAACTTGAATTGCTTCGGGATAAAGTTAAAGACACCGTTCTTCCGGTTTTCGTTTTTAACGATACGCTTAACATCTACCTTTACCGTAAGTACCTTGAAATGGCGAACGACTTTGATAAGGTGTATTCGCTATACGAAAATCTGAACTCGCTTACTTCAAAACTGATCCTGCTGGAAACTCAAAGAGATTCTCTGGCCTCTGAAGATCCCGATTCTTACACGCACCAAAAAGCCGCTATTGATTCAGTTTATCAGATCATACGAAAAAATTACCTGAGAGAAAAACTGGTCTTCGGAAACACCTTCGGAATAAATTTTGAAGATCTGTCCGATCCGCCTCTTTTAAAAAATCAATCTCTCCGAAGAAGAGTATCCTACCATCTCAGGAGACACATTAACGACAGGCATCTCAATACGCCAAGAAATCTGATCTTCAACAGACATCACGGAAAATTCCTTTTAATTGAGCATGATACAGAAACAGAACAATTTTTAAGTGATTTTCCGGAACCTGCCGATAAGAGTAAAAGAGATATGGATTTTCTTTCCACGATTTACCCCGATCCGGATAACGATTCTCTGAAATACTGGCAGAGGATAACAGATAATTTTTCAAAACCCTCAATTATTTTTGACAGGCAGAGAACTGATGCTACAATAGAAAAGATACAGGCGGAGGTTCCGCTCGCAGAGGGTCTTGTAAAGAAAGGAGAGGAAATACTCTCCCGAAATATGGTAGTTAATAAAGAGCATCTTAAGAAACTCAGGTCACTGGAAACCAAACTCAAGGAAAGTACCGAAAAAATTGACGGATCTTTTTTCAGCACATTCGATGTAAAAAACATTACAGGCAAAACAATAGTTTCACTTCTTTTTTACACGATCCTCCTGCTGATGCTTTATTTTAACAGGAAAAAATACTTTTTTGACACTAAAAAAATGCTCAAGCTGTTTTTTATTATTTTATTTCAGACAGCTTTCGTTTTTTATTCAATCAAACTTACAGAGATTCTTCCGGGTATAGGTGGATTTTCACCTTATCTTGTAACTATGTCCGTAACATCTGTTACCGTTGCGATATTTTTTGATATGAGAGTATCATTCGTGGCAACACTGACAGCGAGTGTACTTTCTTCGCTCATAGTCGGTAATTATTTTATGTACCTTTTCATTCCTTTGTTCTCGGGTCTTTTTACAATGTACGCGGTAAACAGGATCAGAGATATATTCCAGTTCATCTACAAATTCATGATATTTACTTTCCTCGGTCTTATGATCCCCGCGGTCGGATTCCATCTGGTATATCATTCACCGGGAAACGAACTTATAAGCATCTTCGTCTTCAGCCTTATAAATGCATCTTTGTCTCCTATAATATCACTTACTCTGCTGACCGTTATGGAAAGAATTTTCAAAACCCCCACTGATGTGGCCCTGCTTCAACTTTCGGATATGTCATCTCCTCTTTTAAAAAAGCTTCAGGTCGAAGCACCGGGGACATACCATCACACAGTTACAGTAGGCAATCTGGCTGAAGCGGCAGCCGAGGCTATCGGCGCAAATTCGCTTC
>SLFX01000143.1 GCA_007124045.1 Candidatus Delongbacteria bacterium
AGTGCGGAAGCGATAGCAACTGAAATGGCTTCAGCCGGAATCAATTCCGTGATCAATTTCACAACAGTGCCTCTTCAAATGCCCGAAAACATATATCTCGAGCAGATGGATATCACGACCTCGATAGAAAAAGCCTCATATTTTTCCAAGGTGCTCAAGCAGAAGAACGGCCGCAAAAAGCTGAAAAAAGACATACTCATCGTTGATGACGACATAGATATAGTCATGGGCTATAAAGCAGTATTAGAATCGTCAGGTTATAAAACAGATCATGCCCTGACAGGCGAAGAAGGCCTTAAAAAATTGAAGAAGCATATTCCTGATCTCATAATCCTCGATATCATGATGGAAAAGCCTGATTCAGGGTTCATGTTCCTTAATGAGCTCAGGGAAAGGAATATTTCAGTTCCCGTAATTTTGAATTCATCAATAGCCAGAGCCACCGCGAACATACTCGATGTAAGCCAGCTCAATATCAAAACAATACTACAAAAGCCCGTTGATCCCGACGAGCTGATACTCACCGTAAAGAAATATCTGGAGGCATGAAATGACGAAAAAGATACTCATTATTGACGACGATCCCGATATTATCACCGCGTACAGCGCTTTTTTTGCAAGCAAAGGCTACGAGACCAGATCGAGCTTTAATTCCACAAAGGGCAGAGTCGAAATTGAGACCTTTCAGCCGGACCTTATCATTCTTGATGTGATGATGGAGACTCCCGACGAGGGTTTTGTTTTCGCCCAGCAGCTTCTTGACGAGAAGGTCAGGATACCTGTCATAATAACTTCATCTATTGCGAAAGCCGGTCAGGAGATATTCGATATTGACATTCCGAATGTAAAAGCTGTCATGCAAAAACCTGTGGAACTTGAAAAATTATCTTCACTTGTTGAAAAAATTTTGTTAAATTAACGCCATGACGGATAAAAGCAAATACACGGAAACCCAGATAAAGCAGGCGCTTACCTACATCGAGATATTCGACAGGGAAGGCGAAATAGACTGCGGAGAGTGCGGTTATAAAACATGCAGAGAGTTCGCGGCGGCGATGCTTGACGGAAAGGTAAAGCCTTCACAGTGCACCGTATTCTCAAAAAAGATCATAGACAAGTTCAAGAAAAAGGAAAAAGAGCTCAGGGAAACTCTTTTTCTGAGCCAGGAAATACTCGACGCCGTACCTGCACCTGTGCTTTATGAAGACCTCGAAGGAAAAGCTATCGGCTGTAACAGGGCTTATGAGGAACTTGCCGGGATCAAAAGATTCGGAATAAAAGGCAAAAAACTCAGCGAATATTCAAGTAACCCCGATTACGACAGGCTCAATGACGAACTTAACGCAAGCTTATTGAACAGCAGACAGAAGCAGATAGTCGAGACAGTGGTTAAGAACACTTTCGGCGAGCATTTGATAATTGAACTTTCAAAAGACATTTTCACAGACAGATCGGGCGAACCTTCAGGATTTGTCAGCGTAATATTCGACATTACCGAAAGAGTGAACATCGTAAGAGAACTCGCCCAGGCGAAAGACAAGGCGGAGCTTTCCGTGTCACTGCTAAAGAAAATGCCCACGGGCTTTGTGATAGTTGACGAAGACTTAAGGATCATTGATTCGAACACGGCTTTCGCGCGTCTTATGGGTGACGACATAGCCGAAGTGGAGGAAATGAACCCCGGTCTGAAAAAAGCCGATCTTAAGAGAGTTTTCGGACAGCATCAGCTTTTCAGTTCGCTTATGCAGAGCGGAGAGGAGTCCTATTCAAAAGATATCGAGCTGAACGGCAAAAAAATAAGGGTCAGCATTTTTACGATAGAAAAGAAAAAAACCGCCGGAGCACTCATTCTCGATCTTTCAATGCCTGATGTCAAAAGCGCGGAGGTAAAGAGAAGGGCACAGGAAGTGATAAGAGAAAATCTTGCAACAGTGCAGAAAATAGCGTATCTGCTTGGAGAGAATGCCTCGAAAACGGAGAATGTGTTAAGCTCGGTAATTAAGCTTCTGTCGGATGATGAATAGTCAGATATTTGTAGATATAGGTCATTTTCAAAAGGCCAAATCCGGCCAGAATTCTTACGGCGACTCAATAGCGAAGAAATATATCCGCGAGGAGAACAGAAAGATCGCTGTATTTTCAGACGGGATGGGAAGCGGTATCAAAGCCAATGTACTTGCGAGCCTGACAGCTTCTATGGCCGTGAACTTTATCGCCGAGCACAAGGATGTTTCGCAGGCATCGGAGCTGATAATGAACATACTTCCCGAATGCAGCGAGCGCAAGGTAAGTTATTCCACTTTCGTGATCTTCGATCACAGGCCGGGCGAAAAAGCCGGTCTGATCGTTTATGACAGCCCGCTGCCGGTAATAACAAGGGGCGACAGACTTTATAACGCTGAATGGACTTATACCGAACTGACAAGCGGGAAACACAGCGGCAAAAGGATATATCAGACAGCTTTCATGCCCGGCAACACGGACCGGATCGTCGCTTTCACGGACGGAGTATCGCAGTCCGGACTGGGCTTTAAGGGCGAGTGGGGAAGAAGCGGAGCGGAAAGCTACATCCTAAGCGCGATCCGCGAAAACCCCGGCATTTCGGCTTCAGCCCTTTCCGAAAAACTCGTCAACAGGGCCGAAATGAACGATGAACTCACCCTAAAAGATGACGCAAGCGTGCTGACAGTACACTTCAGAGAACCGAGAAGACTGCTGATATGCTCGGGAGCTCCCTCCACAAAGCAGAAAGATTTCTCTTTCGCAAAAGAATTCAGAGAATTCAAAGGCAAAAGGATCATAGCCGGCGGAACAACATCGGAGATCATCGCCAGAGAACTTGAGCTGAAATTCAAAGACAGAATGTACAGCCTTGACGACGGCCTTCCGCCCATAAGCATACTCGAGAATGTAGAACTCGTCACCGAAGGCGTCATGACCCTCTCAAAAGCCGAAAGACTGCTCCGCGAAGGAAAAGTCGAAACTTCAAGGGACGGGGCCGCCGAAAGAATGGTCAAAATGATACAGAACGCCGATTCAATAAAATTTCTCGTGGGAGCATCATCCAACGAATACCACTACGACCTTCAGTACAAAATGCGCGTACAGCTTGTAAAAGATATCGCGGATGTCCTCGAAAGAAAACACCTCAAGAGCGTCGAGCTCAGTTATTTCTGATTTTTTGCCAATTCGGCAGTAATTATATGAAATAAATACCGCAGAAGATAATTATAGTCATGAAGTCTTTATCTTTTCACAGAACTCAAGATAGCTGCCGGAAGATGTAATGTTTTCGACAAAATTGTCTTTCCTTGCTATTCTTGATATCCTGGAGAGCATATTGAGATGGCTTTGTGCGGTCTCTATCTCCGGAGAAAGTACGATTATTACTACTTTGTGTTCTGTTTCAAGCTTTCTGAAGTTTACGCCTTCTCTGACAGAAACTATAAATACGCCGTATTCATTTACCAGTCCGGTCCTGTTATGTATCAGCACAATATCGTCAGAGAGTTCGAGCGGGAAGTTTTCTGCTACTTCCATCAGTGCCGAATAAATGAGATTTCTTTTCTCTGAATAGTGTTCCTGAGTGACCCTGCCTATGATGACGGAAGGATCAGGCTCGTTTTTGTAAAAATAGAAGCACGAAGACGGAACCAGTTTAAGTATGCCTGTATCATCTGCATTTTCTTCATTTTCCGTAGTTTCAATTCTTCTGAAAGGATAAACTATTGTAAAATTGTTTTTTGGAAAATTATGGGAAAGTATCTCCGGCATTCGCTGAAAAACGGGCCGCCATGCAAAGCTGTACCGGCGGGCAAGTATCTGAATTATCATATCATGATCTTTTATGATATTTTTTAAAAAGCCGGTAACATTTCTCCAGTCCGAAAATGCCTCGAAGGTCGTGTTTTTTGATTTTTTTAAAGACCCGCTGACCTCATCGAGCATATTCTGTTCTGAAATGACCACTAATGATGCTGACAGTTCCTCCTTAATAACAAAGATCGACTCGAGGGTTTCTGTAAAACCTTTCTGCCTGTTCAGAAAAGGCGGAAATATAAGTATCATCCTTTTTACGATGTTCAAAGGTTCCACTATCTTAGGTACGATAAGCATACGGTTGGTGCTTTTTGCGACTCTCTCGCTTAAGGTCTCATAAAAAGTTCTGACAAGATGCCCGCTGTCATTCCAGCCCATTATTATTTTCGAAATTCTCTGTTCTTCAACAGCTTTTAG
>SLFX01000048.1 GCA_007124045.1 Candidatus Delongbacteria bacterium
AAGTTAAACCCTATATCCAGATCCTTAACAGCCTTGATCGTGGTTTTTAAGCTTATTGCCATTCCGGAACCATTGTCACGATGATCCTCAAGTGCATCCTGCTGAGCCTGATCAACATTAATGTTTTTGCCGACAGCTTCATACTCCGCGCTTCTTGTGTTATAAGAGATCATCGCATCCACTATGATCTTTCCGAAATCGCCTCTAAAATACGGATTGATCCACATTTTAGTAGTATTCAAATTCACATAGTCTTTAACATTCTCTGAATCGTAACCTGCAGAAGCAGGATCTGCTGCGGAATCCGCTTCTCTTGTATCCATATCTATGATATTATACAGTCCTGCTGTGATCTTGGGAGTAATTCTGTAGTTGATGTCGGCAAGTATCATGCCCGTTCCGTAGGATGAAGGAGTATTGTTGTAGCTGTAGGTCGTTCCCTCAATATTCCTCTCAACACCTTCAGCGGGGACGAAATATCCCAGATGGTAACGAAGGTCATTGTATCTTCCGGAATACTTTATACCGGCAATATCTTCTTCAAGAACAAGCGAATGAGGATCCTTTTCTCCCATGAATCCGAATCTGATAGCGGCATCGTGAATAGGCGCAACTCTCTGAACCTCCGTAAACTTAATGTCAAGGTAAGCCCGCTTCAGTTTTACTACGCTTGCCGGTTTACTTCCCATATTCAATCCGTGGGCTCTGTTACCGAAAGTCATGTTGCCGATCTCGAACATGAATCTTGCGGAGATATTTTTGTTCGCTTCGTAGTTGAACCAGGGTCGGAGTCTGAAATCAGTAAAAGCGTGCCTGGGCTGAGTTTCCGAATCCCAGGTCGTCCTGATAGTATAGGTCTCCGATCTCATGCGGAACGCCATTCCGCTTTTGAACTGCGCGTTAGCAGAGTAAACCAGACCGAAAAGCACGGCAGCCAGTCCGATCTTGATCATTATTTTTGTTTTTGTGAGTTTCAATTTTTCCTCCATTTCCTTTTATTAGGGTTTTCGGATGAAATATCGCACCTCAATGTTAGCAATAAACTATCATTCTGTTATATTTTTGTTAGATTTCAAGCAATTCGAATTTTGATTGTTACTTTAAATTTTTAATCTTATATTTACTGCATGATAGAAATTGATCTTCACGAAATGACGGTCGCCGAAGCCATGGAAAGTTTCATCCTGTTCTATAATTCCAATAAAGGCCAGAGCTTCAAGGTCATTCACGGTTACGGTTCAACAGGTGTGGGCGGAAGGATAAGGTCGTCGTTAAGAAGCTTTATTGAAAACAATAAAAACTGTTTTTCCAGGATAGAATACGGAGAAAGCATTGACTGCAACAGGGGCTACACAATCGTTCATTACAGGTCTGCCCTACCTGAAAAAGATGATCAGTTGAAGGATAAGATTATCACATACTGTACAATAAATCCCAAAACGAAAGAAAAGATCGCGGGTGAGTTCAGAAATTTTGGCACCGGAACTGTGACTCAGGCTATAAAAGAACTCGTTTCACAGGGCAGGCTGACTGAAATTAAAGGCAAAGTGAAGAAGTTTAAAGCTTAGACTTATCGATATTACTAAAGCTCACCCGCAAACTCTTCGATCCTGGCTTTAATCTGATCCCTTACGACTCTTGTCCTTTCAAGTTTTTGCTCAAGCGTGCCTTCGAACGAGGATGGGTCATCGAAAGACCAGTGAAGCCTTTTGTACGCGCTGCCGGGAAATATCGGGCATCTTTCGCCTGATGTGACATCGCAAACTGTTATGACAAAATCGTACTGCTTTCCCGAGCTTATCATTTCGGCGACTGTATTTGTCTTATTACCAGAAATATCAATTCCGACCTCTTTCATAGCTTCGACAGCCACAGGATTAAGTTTTCCCTCCTCCAGGCCTGCGCTTTCAGCTTTCACATTTTCAAACCCGAGAGAATTCAAAAAAGCTTCGGCCATCTGGCTTCTTGCAGAATTGTGTATGCACACGAACAGAATGTTTTTCACGATTACTCCTTTATTCTATGGTGCGGGCTTCATGCCGGAAACCATTTTTTTGTTTTATTAGCGATCTTCACAAGAGTGAGCATTACAGGAACTTCGACAAGAACGCCTACGACGGTCGCTAGTACTACAGGCGAAGATGCCCCGAATAAGGATATCGCAACAGCCACCGCGAGCTCAAAAAAGTTCGATGCTCCGATCATGCCTGCCGGCGCAGCAACATTGTGACGCAGTTTTATCTTTTTACCGAAAAGATATGCTATGAAGAATATTAAAAATGTCTGGATCGTAAGCGGTACAGCTATCAGTAAAATGTGCAGAGGGTTGGATAGGATTACTTCGCCCTGGAAGGAAAAGATGATAACGAGGGTTAAAAGCAGCCCGATTATGGTAATGTTATTGAATTTGGTTATAAATCTATTGTTGAAGTAGTCAATGCCTTTATGTTTTATTACGCTCGCTCTCGTTATCATTCCTCCGGCGAGAGGGATTACAACAAAAAGAACCACCGATAAGAGAAGAGTCGCCCATGGAATTGTGATGCCGCCGATGCCGAGAAGCAAAGCCACGATAGGAGTAAAAGCGATGAGTATAATAAGATCATTCGTGGCGACCTGAACGACTGTGTAGGCCGGATTTCCTTTAGTCAGATGACTCCAGACGAAAACCATTGCGGTACACGGAGCGGCTCCGAGAATAATTGCACCGGCGAGATAATCTTTCGCAAGTTCAGGAGAAATAAACGACTCGAACACGAAATAGAAGAAGAACCACGCTATTAAGAACATTGTGAAAGGCTTGATCAGCCAGTTGACAACCCATGTCACATATAGACCGTGAGGATTTTTACCCACATCTTTTATGCTCGCGAAATCAACCTTCATCATCATCGGGTAGATCATCAGCCAGATCAGGAAGGCTATCGGGATCGAAACCTGAGCGTATTCAAAACGGCCCAGAAAAGCGGGAACAGCAGGCAGAAATCTTCCAATTATAATACCCGCCACCATGCACATGATCACCCACACGGTCAGGTATCTTTCAAAAAAGCTTATACCTTTATTTTTTTCTTGCATAAACACTCCTCTGTATCACTTGTTATTTTATCGAGAGTTGTTTTAAACTCGATCACAAAATCACTATTAAGAGAATAATTCATCCATGTTGCATCTTTTCTGCTATTTACAAGTCCGCACTCTTTTAAGACCTTCATGTGATGAGACAGAGTTGACTGGGTGATGGACAGATATTCCAGAATTTCGCAGGCGCACATTTCTCTGCATGAAATAAGATCAACTATCTGAAGCCTGACCGGATCGCTGAGAACCTTGAAGAGTTTTGCTGTATCCATGTATATATTGTTTTCCAAAACGCCTCCTTTAATAATCACAGCGGAAATATAAAAAATACATTCATGTTTGTCAATATTTATATTCGTGAATATTGCGGTTTGATTTTGAAAACCTAACTCATCCTCTCCGCATTCTCATAAATGACCTGCTTTTCCTCTTGGGAAAGAGCTTTTTCGGTGATAAGTGCGATCAGGACTATGACGGGCAGATTGAGAAGGAACCTCAAGAGCATGAATTTGAGTCCCATTGAAGAAGCTTCGAACATAAGCATAGGTACTTTTGTTGTTGACCACGCGCCGATAAATATTATTACATTCGAGAATTTACTCTCTTTTTTGAGCATGACACCCGCAATAGGGAAAGCTGCGTAGAGAGGTCCTGCGGCAAGTGAACCGAGCAGAAAAGCTATTACCGCTCCTTTAATTCCAGAACCTTTGCCTGTCAGTTTTATCATAAGAGCTTTATCAACCCATACATCGAGAAGACCGAGAAGTATAAAAACAGGCGGGAGTATCGAAAGCATCTCGAGCATATTTATACCGGTCATCCTGAATGAATCCATACCGAGCTTAAAGTCATAAACCATAAGTGCGAAACTGACAATTATCAAAATGAAAAAGAATTTATACCTTCTGATATTTTTTCTAACCGTTTTCCTCATTCGAGCACCGCACCGATGATAACAGCAGCCGTTACAGCGAAAATGAAAGCGAGAGAATTTCTCAAGACCGCATTCTTTCTGCCGAAGAACTTGATCTCCATCGGGATAGTTATAACGCCGACCATCATCAAAGTCGAAACAAAAGCTGCGATCTGAGTATAACCTGCACCGCTTTTGTGAAGCGCGGATGCTAGAGGAAATGCGATGAATCC
>SLFX01000182.1 GCA_007124045.1 Candidatus Delongbacteria bacterium
CGAAAGGATCTTTTTTCAGTGCACCCTCAAGCAACATCTCGGCCATATCGGCTTTATTCTGTTTCATAAATATCTCGGCAAGCACTTTTTCGCCGGTTGAGTAATTCGGGTGTGAGTTAATGTTCTCTTTGAGTATAGAAACAGCTTTGCCCTCGTAACCCGTTTTTTTCAGAAAATCCGCATAAAAGGCAAAAAGTCTGCTGTCATTTCTGTAAGCTTCCTCTATCCTCTGAGATAATTTTTTATTTTGTTCCATAAAACATTCCCGTTTGTTTTTACAGTTCTTCGGCAATAACGACAAGTCTGTGTCTGTCCGAAATATAAATATACCCTTCCTTTTCCACTATTATTTTCATTTTTTTGTATTTGCTCATAACTCTTATTGCCGTTTCAATCGTTGTTCCGGTAAGATTTGCTATCTCCTGCCTCGAAAGTTTAACGCCCAGCTTTATTCCATACTCTGTTTTATCACCGGTGTTCTTGGCGAACTGAATAAGATGGCGGGCTATTCGTCTTTCGACCTTTTCAAAAGCCATATTCCTAAGATTTATATAGGATTCAGAAAGATGTTGATCTATAACCTGAGAATAATATTTAAACAGATCCGGTCTTTGATCAAGTATAGACATAAGATCCGAACTGGTTATTTTTGCAACAACAGATGTCTCGTGCGCTTTGGCACTGTATCGGCACTCAGGATTTCTTTGAAAAAGTATACCGTTGTCAGATATTATGTCGTTCTGTGAAACCATGCGCAATATAAAATCTCTTCCCTCAGGTGAGTGGGTAAGCAGCTTGACCCTGCCTTCGCACACAAAATAGATCCATATACAGGAACCTCCGTCCTCGAAGACATATCTGCCCTTCATAACTTTTTCTATATGAAACAGTTCTGCAAAATTGCTCAACTCATCCGGTTTCATCTCTCTTATAACAGGAAGGGATTTTAAATACTCCTCCTTGCTCAGTAGTTTTTTTTCTTTAGCCTTTACCATTTACTAAATCTCCCTGTTCTGCTTTTAAGTCGGTCAATTTTTTTAGAATTTCATCCTGAATCTCTGATGAAGTTTCGTATTTCAGCTCTGTTCTAAGTTTATTCATTTTTTCTCCCAGATTTCTGAGCCTGATCTTTTTAATACTGTCGTCAAAAGCTGTCTCAAATTTTTCAGGGGTCTTCTCATTTTCTCCTTTCCTGACGCTGTAAAACGCCTCTTCAAGCTCAAAAACGAAACCTATCATAAAATCCTTGAATTTTTTATCAAAGTCAACCAAAATATTCGCTAATTTTATATCCTCGCCGTCTTCAAAAAGTTCATAAATTTCACTGTACATTTTTGACGCTTCCTGATTTTTAAAATCTTCAGCCGTCAAAATATCTATAAATTTCCTTCTGCATGAATCGTCGGTAAGCATGAGATATATTATCGTAAATTCAACCTGATCATCCGGGTTGATGCAGTATGGAGTTTGTCCGACAGATGCTTTAGCTTTTTTTGACCTGTCAAAAGATCTGTCTGAAATCTCCCTTCTTATAATACTGAAATCCACTCCCGATTTCTCGGACACTTCTTTTGTGTAAAGGTCAAGAAGTACAGGGTCTTTCACATGTCTTATGGATGATATCAGTTCTTTTGCGAGATGAGCTTTTTCATTTGTGTTCTTTTTTCTGCCACCGTGAAGCTCTATAACCAGATCGACGATATTCAGTGGCGACAACAGTATTTTTTCCATCGCCTGCTTACCGGATGAATAGAGGAAAGAGTCCGGATCGATATCCCCCGGCAGAAGAACTACTTCGGGCACCATGCCGGCTTCGACTAGTATCTCCGCCGTCTTCAGCGCAGACTTTTTACCCGCTTCATCACCGTCAAGAAGGATCGTGATCTTATCAGCGTTTCTCTTAATGAGCCGGGCATGATTTTCAGTAAAAGCGGTTCCGCAGATAGCAACAGTATTAGTAAATCCGAATTTATGCATTGTGATAATATCTATATTGCCTTCTACAAGTATTATCTCTTTCTTTTTTCTGACCGTGTCCATAGCCTGATACAGACCGTATAGAACCTCATTTTTCTTATATACCAAAGTCTCGGGCGAGTTCAAATATTTAGGCTGTACTTCATCGCTTAAACTCCTTCCGGAAAAAGCGGTCACATTTCCGAGTGTATCGAAAATCGGGAACATGAGCCGGTTCCTGAACTGGTCGTAGATATTCCCTTTTTCGTTTTTCTTTCTCAAACCTGCTTCGAGCAGTATTTCTTCACTCTGGTCTGAAAACCTTTTATCCTGTTTGAGCATATTCCAGTCGTCGGGTGCAAATCCGAGTCTGAATTTTTCAACAAGATCACCCGTAAGTTTTCTCTTTTTCAAATATTCCGCTAAAACCGATGATCCTGATTTTATTTCTTTCTTAAGATTCTCCTGGAAAAAGTCGCAGGCGTATTTATTCAGGATCCTTAAGAGCTCTTTTTTGTCATCTTCCGATCTGTCATAGGATATGGAGGAATATTCTTCAACTATCTCGATACCGTACCTGGAAGCCAGCTGTCTGATCGCGTCAGGGTAGGAAAGATTGTCATACGACATCACAAAATTAATAGAATCTCCGGACACCCCACATCCGAAACATTTGTAGATCTGCTTAGCCTGAGACACCATAAAAGAAGGAGTCTTTTCGTCGTGGAAAGGACATCTCGCCTTATAGTTCGAACCTGACCTTTTAAGATCGATCCTCTCTCCAATGACATCAACAATATCAACCGAATTCTGAACTCTTTCTATCTGGTCCTTAGGTATCAAATTTTACCGCCTTTTTCAGTAGTTCTGAAGTTCGTCATTGATTATTACAAGTTCAACGCCGGCCGCTTTGAACATTTCCTCGGATTCCTGTCCCCTCTGGTATTTCCTCTCGACCACGACCCGTGTGATCCCGCTGTTAATAATCAGCATCGCGCAGGTACGGCAGGGCGTCATTCTGCAGTAGAGGGTCGCGCCCTCTATGGAAATACCCAGTTTAGCTGCCTGGCAGATGGCATTCTGCTCGGCGTGCACTGTACGCACGCAATGCTCGGAAATGCTGCCGTCCTCATGCAGCATTTTCTTGAACTGGTGGCCCGCTTCATCGCAGTGCGGAAGCCCTATCGGCGAGCCTACATAGCCCGTAGTGAGTATCTGGCCTTTTCTGGCTATCACGCAGCCGCTCCTTCCCCTGTCGCAGGTCGCCCTTTTAGAGACCGCGTTCATGACCTCCATGAAATACTCATCCCAGGTCGGCCTTATATATTTTTTTTCTTCAGTCATATTATTATTCCTGAATTCTATTTATCTGCTCAAAAACTCCACAGCGTCTTTTATCCTCTTTATCGTCTCTTCTTTACCGATCACATAAGCGATCTCACTCGCTCCACCGGGGGTCGTGCTCATTCCCGAAAGGGCGATCCTAGCAGGCCATAATACCGTTCCAGCTTTGCATCCTTCTGCCTGAATAAGTTCCTGAAGCGCTGCAAACACGGTCTCATTATTCCAGTCTCCGATCTTTTCTAAGTACGGGATCATTTTTTCAAGCATCATTTTGGCTGAATCAGGATCGGACTTCATTTTCTTGTGAGTGTACAGATCTTTGTCATAGGCAGACACCTTTACGAAAAATTCTGTTTTTTCAGGTATCTGATTGAATGTTTCTAGCCTTTCCTGAATGAGCCTGCTGACCTTTTCAGTATCAACCTTCGATTTGAGATCATCGCTGTAATATCCAGAAGCCTTACCGTGAAAATCCCCGAAAGACATAACTTTTATGTGCAAATTATTCAGCCATGTAAGTTTATCTCTCGTGAAGATCGCATTGGATTTGTTTATCCTTTCCGGAGTGAATTTCTCCTCAAGATCCGCCAATGTAAAAAACTCTTCCTCCGTACCCGGATTCCATCCGAGCATTGCGATATAGTTTATAACAGCGGCAGGCAGATATCCAAGATCGAGAAGATCCTGAAATGAAGCGTCGCCCGTTCTTTTGCTTAACTTTTTACCGTCATCCTTTAGTATGTGCGGCAGGTGAATATATTCGGGTATCTTCCAGCCGAAGCTCTCATACAGAAGGTTATATTTTGGAGCTGAAGACAGATACTCGTAGCCTCTGACAACATGAGAAATTTCCATAAGATGATCGTCAACCACATTCGCGAAATTGTAGGTCGGAA
>SLFX01000179.1 GCA_007124045.1 Candidatus Delongbacteria bacterium
CCAGGGTTCTTGAAGGCCGCAGAGCAGTCCTTGAAGGTGATTTGAAAGAAAATACACAGGTCAAAGCCGATATTCTGGAGATAAATTCTGATCTGACCATACACGAAGGCGTTCATCTTGATATAACTCCGGGCACGACTGTCGTCTTCAACGGAAATTACAGGATTGATGTATTTGGTACTTTTTCTGCTAGAGGCACCCCAGATGAGAGGATACTTTTTACCGTATCCGAACCTCCTGCCGATCCTGATGATTTTTCCGATACCGCATCTTCATGGCGGGGGATCAATTTCAATAACACCCTGTCCACGAACGAAGGATCAAAATTCGAGTACTGCATTTTTGAATATTCCATGTCTCACGACCTGAATTTCAGTTATCCGCCAGCATACACCGGCGGCGTGTTCTTCGTTCAGAATTTTTCAAAGCTCCACATTGAGAACTCGATATTCAGGCACAACAGGGCAACATACGGATCGGTAATATCGCTTTTCAACAACGCTAACCCTGTCATAAACAACAATCTGATATATGAAAATTACGCATACACGAACGGTACGGCGGCCTATATTCTCAACTCATATCCCAGGATCTACAACAACACCGTTATAAACAACAGAATAGTTGAGATTGACCCTTTCGAACACACGGCTACTTTTTATGCATTCCGCTCAAAGCCTCTTGTTGTTAACAATGTGATCAGGGATAATTTTATAGGCGATGATCAGATAGACGGCAGCGGACAGGTCTATTTCGGCAAGATATATTTTATACACAATAACAACATGACCGGCATATTCGATAACGGTTATAATTCGAACGGAAATATTGACAAGGACCCGTATTTTGATCCTGACGGGGAGTTTCCCGGAATGATCACTGATAGCTCGCCGTGCGTGAACGCGGGAACGGATATGGGGCTGATACAGCCTCAATTCGACCTCCTCGGCAATGCCAGGGTGGTCGGAACCATAGATATCGGCGCGTTCGAGGACCAGACCGGAAGCGGCATAGAGCAAAATGTTCTTCCGTCAGGTTCATTAGTCATATATCCCAATCCCGCAAATCCTTCGGCCGAACTGGTATTCTACTCTCCTGCGGACGGTAATCTTACCGACATACATATCTATGACATCAGAGGTTCCCTGGTCGAAAAAATACATTACGGAGTCTCCGCTTCCGGCAGAAACACGCATCATCTTTTGTTAAACAACTATGCGGCGGGTATATATTTTGTTAGAGTGTTTTCTCCGTCTTTCACCGCGACAGGAAAACTTCTGATCGTAAAATGATCAGAAAAGAACATTCAGTCTCACATTGCCTCCACCGAAAACATTCGTGTTGACAAGATGTCCTGCAGAAATATAAATGCTCGCATTCGGCGCAAAACTGTACTCGAAACCAAGTTTAACGAGATGCTTGTCCCAGTACGGCTGCGGATCTTTTTCCCTGGAAGAATAAAAATTGCTGTCGTAGTCTTTTAGTGTCAGACTGGCCGCATACCCGATTTCGGCTGTGAATTGTCTGTTAATATCATAGTAGTATATTATATAAGGTAAAAGGGCTGGATATTCGATCGTATAGCTTTTTCTGACACCTTCTATTACATTCATTTCGTGAAGGGTCAGCGAATACGAAATTCCGGCGTCCGTTCTGTGATTTTCGCCGGCGGCAAATATGGCTCCGGCCTTAGTGTTCAGTAAACGGGCTTTAAACGAATATGATGAAATCCGCAAAGTGCTGTCTTTGAACTGTTTAGACTCGGAAAAGCTGTCATAAAAAAGTTTGGAATATATCTTAAGACGGTCTGTAAGGTCATACTCTGCTCTTCCGTAAGCATTTGAGATCTTTTTGGTATGACGGAGTATGTCCGTATAAGGTCCTTCGTTCCACTCCCTCTCTATGCCCGTACCGTAATTACCCGAAAAGAAAAGATACAGCCTCCCGAAATAAAATCTGCAGTCTGTCGCAAGGGTTATAGGGAGTTTCTTATTCTGTCCGTCTCCTTTATTTTTCATATCAAATAAAAAATCTTCGAAAACAATACCGAAATAGGCATAAACTGTCTGGAAAGAAAAAAGAATGCCCGGTTTGACATCGGCATCCTGTTTAAGATCGGAAAGGTCTGTTTCTGCGTAAAGAGTAAAATAATCTCCGATCCTGTATCCGAGTCCGAGCGAAAAATCCGAAACGGAATATGAAATGTGCCTTGACCTCAAATCACGATACCTTAGCCTGAAAGCAAAATCCGATCCGAGATTTTGATTAACGACAACCTCTTCACTGTGCATCAACAGCCAGGTCGTCTGGCTTCCGTGGCTTGTCTGAACAAAGCTTCCGTTGTAGAGACGGCCCTCTCTTGCTCTTTCCCATGCGGGTCGCTGGGCATAATTGTAAAAAGGATAAATGAAAAACTCCTCGTCGTAGTAGGGGACGGTGTAGGGATAAGTGGCACAAAGAGTTCCTGCAAATGTGATCAGTATTGTTGCAATGAACTTATTCATACGGGAAAAATATCCAAACTGAGCAGAACTGTCAACCGTAAAATACTAAAAAAATGTTTTGACAAAAGCTTTTTGCCGTGTTAAATTGAACAGGTTACAATACTAATCCGCAATTACTAAAGGTATAACCGCAGAAATTTTGTCATATTCATCTAAAAGGACGGCGTTTGGAAAGAAAGAAAATTTGGCTTGCTTCACCTCATATGGGCGGTGATGAACAGAAATTTGTTAAGGAAGCGTTCGATACGAACTGGGTGGCTCCGCTGGGGCCTAATGTTGACGCATTTGAAAAGGAAATGTGCGATTTTCTCGGTATAAATTCCGCCGCAGCTCTCAGCTCCGGCACTGCCGCTATCCACCTTGCGCTGATAATGGCGGGTGTGGAGTACGGCGACGAAGTCATATGCCAGTCCTTCACTTTTTCCGGTTCGGCCAACCCGATAGCCTATCAGCACGCTTCGCCCGTATTCGTTGACAGCGAAAGCGATTCATGGAACATGGATCCGGATCTTCTGGAGCATGCGATAATTGACAGACACAAAAAAACAGGCAGAAAACCTAAAGCGGTGATCGCTGTGCATCTCTACGGGCAGAGCGCAGATATAGAAAAGATCGCCGGTATTTGCAGAGAGCATGAGATTTTTCTTATTGAGGATGCCGCAGAGTCTCTGGGGGCAACATACAACGGCAGAAAGCTCGGAACATTCGGTGATATAGGGATACTTTCCTTCAACGGCAACAAGATAATGACCACATCGGGCGGCGGAATGCTCGTTTCTTCTTCGGAGCAGTATGCCGCGACGGCGCGTTTTCTTTCCACACAGGCAAGGGAGGACGCACCTCATTATGAGCATAAGCACATCGGATACAATTACAGAATGAGCAATGTTCTGGCCGGTATCGGCAGAGGACAGCTGAAAGTTCTGGAAGACCGGATAAAAAGAAAACGCGAAATATTCGAAATCTACACATCCGCATTTTTCGGAGTGGAAGGTGTCTCTTTTCAGCCTGAACTGAGCGGTTCATGCGGGAACAGATGGCTGACAGCAATTGTCTTCGACCCCGAAAGATCAGGAACCGACCGTGAAAAGGTCAGGAACGAGCTTTTAAAATATAATATTGAATCCAGGCCGCTATGGAAACCGATGCATCTTCAGCCGGTATTCAAAGATTCTGTCCGTTACGATGAAAATATCTCCGAAAAACTATTCAGGAACGGACTGTGCCTGCCTTCGGACACAAAACTTACGGACGGCGAGGTAATGGAGATAGCGGATATAATTAAAGGAATGACCGGGCAATGATAAGAAGATTAAGATCATCTGACAAAAGGCTGCTCGGTGTGCTGACCACCCTGCTTCTGACGATAGGAAGTTATTTTTCGGCCATACTTTTCATCGGACTGAAATGCCATCTTAACCATCTTATATTCATATTTTCCATGAGGATAATACTGTCTTTCATAATTTTAAGCGACTACAAACTCTCATGGTCGTCTGCGACCTCCAGGTCATATCTGAAAAAGAACCTCATCGGCATTCTGGTGTTTTTGATCTCGCTACCCGTGTTTTTTATGATATTCAAACATCCCCCTGTAATTTTCAGAATGCTCGTACTTGAGCTGCTTTTCTTTCTGTTCCTTCAGAATATGGCTATGTTCTTGTACAGGACAAAATATATGCAGGGAG
>SLFX01000137.1 GCA_007124045.1 Candidatus Delongbacteria bacterium
GTCGGAGAAAGGGAGTCAATATCCTTAATGGCCATTGCCATAAACGACATAAGACCGGGTCTGGCGGTCTCTTTCACGGGCTCGCAGATAGGGCTTATTACGGACAATAATCACCGTAATGCCAGAATACTGGAGATCAGGGGCGACAGACTTGTGGAAGCGCTGGAAAAGGGCAGGATACCTGTCATAGCGGGTTTTCAGGGAATAAGTACCGAAAAACAGATCACAACACTCGGTCGGGGGGGGTCGGACACTACTGCGGTGGCTGTTGCGGCGGCCCTGAAAGCTGATCTTTGTGAAATATACTCGGATGTCAGAGGGGTTTACAGCGCAGATCCGAAATTTTGCCCGGATGCTGTTTTGATAGAACATCTCGACCATAATACCATGCTTACGATTTCGTCTCTCGGAGCAAAGGTCTTAAGGGATGCCGCCGTTGAATACGCCCACAGGCTGGGCGTAAATATAACCACCGGCCTTTCCCGGACCGGTGATACGGGTTCGCTTATATGTGTTGATCCGCGGCTTAACAGAAATAAATTCGTTTCACTCGTCAGGAACGAAAATCTTTTTTATGCTGTCGGTCAAAATGACGGTCATTTATGTGATGATCTTCAAAATATCAGATTTTTTCAGCGAACCGAGTCAGGAAGCACAGCAATTTACAGTTCAAAACCGAACAGTACGGAAAGTCTTTGCTGTAACTCAACCTCCATAGTCGGTTTTGGCATCAGAAGCGAACAGGAAAAACTCTGCCGGATGCAGGAACTCCTCCGGCCTTCAAAGATTATCGCATTTGAGCTTACCGATATAAAGTTCGAGATATACACTGAGAATGTTGTAAAAAAAGATGTTTTTAACGACCTCCATTCTCTTTTTTTCAGCTGAAATACAACAAGATTTTATTTGCAATAACCGTAACTTTAATTATATTACTACTCTTATTTATTTACGGGTAAATACACGCGGGAATGGTGGTATGAATGACATAAACAAAATAGAAGATCAGTTCAAAGACAAGATAAAGTGCTTTCTTAATCAAAACTCTTTCAATACATGGATAAAACCCGTGAAAATAGTGAATATGGATCAGGGCAATATCTCTTTTCAGGTACCTTCGAAGATCCACATTGATTATATCCGCGGACAATATAAAACTGTCTTCGAACAAACTCTTGGTGAAATACTGGGGACAGATAATTTTTCTTTAAAATTCCTGATCGATTCAGATACAGACTTTGCAATAACAACAAAAGAAGAACCTGTTGTTGTTAAAAAAAAGAGCACTTCCAAAAACAGATTGGCCCCATACAGAGAAACTCTTCTTAACCCCAAGTACACTTTTGATAATTTTGTTATGGGGAACGGGAACGAGACCGCTTATGTTTCCTCGCTGCAGGTTGCAAAAAACATAAGGAATACACAATACAATCCCCTCCTGATCTACGGCGGAGTTGGTCTTGGAAAAACCCACCTGGTCTCGGCTTTGGGAAACTATGTATTTAACAACCATCCAGATCTTAAAGTAATTTATATGACATCGGATCAGTTCGTTATTCAGATCGTAAACCATATCAAAAACAAGACTATTGATACCTATAAGCATTTTCTAAGCTCCAAAGATGTCATTATTATAGACGATATCCAGTTCTTTGCAAAGAAGGAAAAGAGCCAGGAAGAACTTTTTCATATTTTTAACTATATTTACAACAGTAACGGTCAGATAGTTTTAACTTCAGATTTTCACCCGAATCAGATACATGAATTGGATGACAGACTTAAGTCAAGATTCAAAATGGGGCTTATAACAGACCTTAGACCGGTTGACCTGGAGACGAGGGCCGCTATCCTGAGAATAAAATCCGAAGAGATTGATTTCAGTATGGATGATGAAGTGATAATGTATATAGCGAACAACATCAATACTAATATCAGGGACCTGGAGGGAGCCGTAAAAAAGCTTTATTTTTTTCATTCCCACTACAATAAGGATATCAGCCTTAATAAAGCTAAAGAGATATTAAAAGACCTTATCTCATCCAAAAACACCTCTTTAAATATCGACAAAATACAGGATATTGTATCCGATTATTTTTCTATACCCAAAGATCTTCTGATGAAAAAGACAAGGACAAAGGAAGTGGCGCATGCGAGAGCGGTTGCTATGTATTTTTGCACCACACAACTTCAGTCCACAACTACAAGTATAGGCGCACATTTTGGGAACAGAGAGCATAGTACAGTTTCTCATGCAGCGGGAAAAATTCAGAAAAAACTTAATTCAAAAGATCCCGAAACAGTAAGGGTAATAGAAGATATCCTTAATGTAATTAATTTATCAACATGTTAACAGGAGATTTTGTGAATACAGGAAACTGTTTATTTACCACATACATGTTCAGAGATTATAAACATAAATTTTTAGTTAGACCATTCTGTATTTATGATAAAGTTCGTGTCTTGTGTGATTGTTCACTTATAAACACGACTAATAACAACAATAGTTTGATAAATAATAAATTGTTAAAATAATTCAAAAGAGGGGCACGATATGATATTTTCAACTCTTAAATCAAACCTGATGGAACAACTCTCACTCATCAACCCGATACTTCCTTCTCACAGTGCTAAACCTATCACCGAGTGTATTATTCTTTCACTCAAAGAAAACACACTTACGATTACAGCTACGGATATTTCTGTTACCCTGGTTAATAATCTGGAGGTTAACGGTGTGGAGAACGGAACGGTTGTGGTACACGGAAAGAAATTCATAAATATCATCAAGAGTCTGCCTGATATCGTTCTTACGGTAAAAAAAGAGGGAAACCTTGTAAAAATAATTTCGAATAATATTAAATTCGAGCTTGCAGTAACTGAGGATTATGAAGACTTCCCTGTTACTCCCGAAAAACTTTCCGGAAATAACCTTGTTATGGATTCGCTCAAACTGAAAACCTATATAGACAAAACGGTTTTCGCTGTTTCACAGGATCAGTTAAGAGCTGTTCTTACGGGAGTACTTTTTTCATTAAAACTCAACCAGATCACTATGGTGGCAACAGACAGTGTGAGACTGGTAAAACTTGACGATAAAAATGTAAGGTATGACGGGGAGGAAACAGAAATGATCCTTCCGGGAAAATCATTACAGATAGTTTCAAACGCGATCGGAAAAAATGAAGAATGTACTGTTTTTTTTGAAGAGAACTATGTGGAGTTCAGACTGGATAATATTACCGTCTTTTCCAGACTCATAAACGGAAAATATCCCGCTTATCAGGCAATAATACCTGCAAATAATCAGATAAAGATAAAATTCGACAAACAAACCGTAATATCTGCATTATCAAGAGTATCTCTTGCATGTAATCCTGTCACCAAACTTATAAGATTTAATATGGAGTCAGGTCAACTGATAATAAATACAGAGGACAGCAATTCATCTTCAAAAGCTGAAGAAATAGTTCCGCTGGATTATAATGAGGAAAAAATGGCGATAGGTTTCAACTCTTCAAAAATAACAGAACTTCTGAAAAATATAAGCACCGAGACAGTACAAATGGATGTGAATAACAGTAAAAAACCTGTCATAATTAAACCTTTCGACACGACGGATAATTATGATATGATGATGCTGCTTATGCCGTCATCAATAGAAAATTAAATAATGAGACTTCAGAAATTAAATCTTGTGAATTTCAGGAACTTTAATAAACTTGATCTTGAATTCACAAAAAATATCATATGTTTTACCGGCCTTAACGGACAGGGTAAGACCAATGTTGTTGAATCTGTGGCTCTTTTGAGTAACCTTACAAGCTTCAGAACCTCTATTTATTCGGATATGGCAGGATACGGGGATAATTATTTTTCAGCAACAGGAAAGTTTAAAAACAGAACCGGAAGGACTATTGATGTAAGGATAGGTTATAACGGAAAGACCAAAAAAATATTCGTTGACAACAAAAAACTTTTACGGTATTCAGAAATGTGGGGAAAAATACCTCTTGTCTATCTCATACCTGACGAAAACATTATAACGTCAGGAGCTCCGGCTTACAGAAGAGATTTTTTGGACAGACTCCTTTCAATGGCCGATAATGAATATTTTAAACTTATCAGCGATTATTCATCCGTAGTAAAACAAAAAAATAAAATGCTTTCAAAATTATCGGAAAATTTTTCTCATGACAGCACGATGCTTAATGTTTATAATACCAAAATATCAAATATAGGTTTTCAGATCTTCGATAAGCGGAAAGTGTTTCTGGAAAACTTTTTGGTGTTCTTTAAAGAAATTTTCAAAACGGTTACGGACGGCCTGTATGAGGGTGATATAAATTATATATCAGGATCGGATCTCTTTAATTATGAAGCAAGCACATCGGAAAGGCTGAAAAAATATCATAAAGATGAAATAAGAAGGCGCGTATCACTTGTTGGACCCCATAGAGACGATTTGGAGTTTCTTATAGACGGGAGGCAGTTAAAAAAATACGGCTCAAAAGGTCAGCACAAACTGTTTCTCGTTTCATTGAAACTCGCCGAAATAGAATATGTGAAATCGGTTACAGACGAATACCCCATATTCATACTGGATGATCTTTATTCTGAAATAGATGAAAAAAAAAGCGATTGTGTCGCCAGAATACTTGATAAAGAGGTGCAGACTTTTGTGACCACAAGTAATTTTTCTATGGTTTCCAGATTCGGATCATCTTCTGTACAGGTGTTTGGAGTAGAAAACGGTAAATGTAAGGTTTTATGAGCATAAAAAGGAAAGATAAAGCATATAACAAACCAAGAAACATTCCGAGAGTGGACAGCGTTATTTCGTCACTTATCTCATCCAGACCGGAGCTTTCAAAACTCTACGCCATAGTTAAAATATTGAGATTGTGGAGTGAGGTTGTGGGAGAAAAGATGTGTTCTTTTACAAAAGTGCAGAAATACGAAAAAGAAATTTTATATATAAAAGTAACAAGTTCTGTGTGGAGAAATGAATTTTTTCACATTGAAAATGACATAAAGAAGAAAATGAACGAAAAACTCGGAAACATTAAAATAAAAAAGATCGTATTCTTTTGAAACGGAGGAAAAATTAATGGACGGTATGGAACAGACAGCAGGTGTAGATGCTTATTCAGCGGATAAAATAACTGTACTGAAAGGACTGGAAGCGGTAAGAATGCGTCCGGCAATGTATATCGGGGATGTCGGAACAAGAGGACTGCATCATCTTGTAAATGAAGTCGTGGACAATTCAATTGATGAAGCCCTGGGCGGACATTGTTCGAAGATAGATGTCGAGATAACTTCCGACGGCGGTATTTCGATCATTGACAACGGCAGGGGAATTCCGGTAGATATTCACAAAGAGGAAAACAAGCCCGGTGTAGAAATAGCCATGACCATCCTTCATGCCGGAGGTAAGTTTGATAAAGAGAACTATAAGGTTTCCGGCGGTCTCCACGGTGTCGGTGTTTCCTGTGTGAACGCTCTTTCATCAAAGATGATAACCGAGGTTTATAAAAACAAAAAACATTATAGAATAGAATTTGAAAAAGGCATTACGGTTAAACAGCTTGAGGTTGTGGGAGATACCGAACTGAAAGGAACCAGGCAAACCTTTTTCCCCGATCCCGAAATTTTTGAAACAGTAGAATTTAATTTCGAAACAATAGCGCACAGACTCAGGGTACTGGCCTTTTTGAATAAAGGACTTCTTATAACCCTGAAAGAAAGTCGCGATGCCTGTAAAAATGAGGACGGGTCATTCCCCTATATGGAATTTCAGTACGAAGGCGGTCTCGCGGAATTCGTAAAATATATCGATGAGAACAAAAAAAGTATTTGCGAGCCGATCCTTATAGAGAAGACCACGGATGACTATCCGCTTGAAGTTGCTCTTTCATGGAACGATACCTACAGGGATAACATCGAGTCGTATGTAAATAATATCCACACAGTAGAAGGCGGAACTCATGAGGAGGGTTTTAAGTCGGCCCTGACAAGAGTAATAAATAAATATGCGGTCGATTCTAAAATATTCAAGAATGAAAAAATGAAGCTTTCGGGTTCTGATGTAAGAGAAGGCCTGACAGCCGTAATATCTATAAAAGTGATGGAGCCCCAGTTCGAAGGACAGACCAAAACAAAGCTCGGCAACGGAGAGGTAACGGGAATTGTGCAGTCGGTGGTTTACGAAAAACTTTTGGAATGGATGGATGAAAATCCGAGAGTGGCCAGAACGATAGTTGAAAAATGCACCGAGGCTCTCAGGGCAAGAGAAGCAGCAAGGAAAGCGAAAGATCTGATAAGAAGAAAATCAGCTTTTGAAGGCGGATCCATGCCCGCAAAACTCTATGACTGTACCAAAGGGAATGATCCGATGGATTGCGAACTGTTTATAGTTGAGGGGGATTCGGCAGGGGGATCAGCTGTTGACGGAAGAGATATTAAATACCAGGCAATACTGCCCCTGAGGGGAAAAATACTCAATGTGGAAAAAGCCCGTCTGGATAAAATGCTGGCGAATGAAGAGGTAAAAAGCCTTATTAACGCTATCGGTACAGGTATCGGGGACAACGAATCTGACCAGAACGGAGAAAACAATCAGTCTTCTTCAGCAAACGACGGTTTCTCTTTGGAAAAACTCCGTTACGGTAAAATAATAATTATGACAGACGCCGATGTTGACGGTTCGCATATAAGCACGCTTCTTCTGACATTTTTCTTCCGGTATATGCCCGAACTGATAAAAAGAGGCCATGTTTTTCTTGCAATGCCGCCACTCTACAAGGTGTCCAAGGGAAAAACATTCCACTATGTTTATCCGGGAAACGAAGAAGAGAAGAACAGGCTTGTAGTTGAACTGGGTGGAGATGAAGGAAAAGGAGTTCAGGTTCAGCGTTACAAGGGTCTGGGAGAAATGAATCCGGAACAGCTGAAAGATACGACCCTTGATCCCGAAAAAAGGGTAATAAAGCGTATAGGTATAGAGGATGCGGTAGAAGCGGACAGGATATTTACAATGTTGATGGGTGACGAGGTTCCGCCCAGGAAGGAGTTTATAATTGAAAAATGCAGATTTGCGCAACACATAGATGCTTAAAAGACTATAAAATCAGGAAGAGCAATGAATTTTAAAGAAAAGGTAATACAGGCAATAAAGATCAAAAACTCAGCTTTATGCGTCGGTCTCGATACGGAAATTGCAAAGCTTCCGGACATTTTGAAGAACGAGAAAGACCCGGTTCTTAAGTTCAACAAAGAAATAATCGGGGCGACAAAAGAGTTTACCGCAGCGTATAAACCGAATCTGGCTTTTTATGAACAGTTTGGTACAAAAGGATTTGATTATCTTGAAACAACTCTTGGTTATATAGACAGCGGAATTCTGAAGATAGCAGATGCAAAAAGAGGAGATATCGGTAACACATCAAAAAAATACGCATCAGCTTTTTTCGACTATTTCGACTGCGATGCTGTTACGGTAAGTCCTTATATGGGCGAAGATTCCATAACGCCTTTTTTAGGCAGAGAGGACAAGGGGGTTTTCGTACTCGGACTTACATCAAACAAAGGTTCGTTCGATTTTCAGATGCAGAAGATGGCAGACGGAAGGTGTTTCTACGAATTTGTTATTGAAAAAATCAATTCATGGAATACCAAAAAGAACTGCGGCATCGTTGTTGGGGCGACCCATCCGGAAATGTTTGAAAATATCAGAAAGCTTGCCCCGGACCTTCCGTACCTTATACCGGGTATCGGAGCTCAGGGCGGTGACCTGGAAAACACCGTAAAGTACGGATTTGTTAAGGGCGATGTGCTTTCTTTTATAAATTCATCCAGAGGAATAATTTATGCTTCAAGCGGACCGGATTTTGCCGAAAAAGCAGCGGAAGAGGCAAAAAAGCTAAGAGACAGTATAAACAGTTTTATGCAATAAAGAGCTATGGGCAATCTGAAAAAACTAATAGACAGTAATTATCTTGAATACGCCAACTATGTTGTAAAAGAAAGGGCTATACCCGATATCCGGGACGGACTTAAGCCTGTTCAGCGTAGGGTTTTATATTCAATGTTCAGGATGGACGACGGAAGGTTCAATAAAGTTGCCAATATTGTGGGGCATACTATGCAGTTCCATCCTCACGGGGATGCCTCGATAGGCGACGCCCTGGTCGGTCTTGCCTCAAAAGAACTTTTTATTGAAACCCAGGGAAACTTCGGTAATATTCTGACCGGGGATAATGCGGCTGCCTCGAGATATATAGAAGCAAGGCTGACCCCGCTTGCAAGAGAGGTGCTTTTCAACAAGGATATAACCGATTATGCGGACTCATACGACAGAAGGAACAAAGAACCGGTTGCTCTGCCTGCAAAAATACCGGTCGCTCTGCTTTTGGGTGTGGAGGGTATTGCTGTAGGAATGGCAACAAAGATACTTCCCCATAATTTCAACGAGGTGCTTCATGCGCAGATAGATTATTTGGAGGGCAGGGAGTTTAAGGTTTATCCCGACTTTATACAGGGCGGAATAATTGATGTCGGAGAGTATGATGACGGTAACGGCAGGGTAAGGGTAAGAGCGGTAATTGAATCTCCTACAGATAAAAAACTTTTGATCCGCGAGATACCTTTTGGCACCACGACAGAGTCTCTTATAGCGTCAATCGAAAAAGCCTCCCGTTCAGGAAAGATAAAAATATCTTCAATTAATGATTACACATCATCTGAAGTTGAGATCGAAATCAATCTGGCAAGAGGATACAACTCAGAGGAGGCTATTGCCGCGCTTTATGCTTTTTCTGACTGCGAGAAGAGCATTTCTCTGTCGCTTCTTCTGATCAGAAACAGGGTTCCTGTTCAATCAAGCGTTACAGAAGTTATAAAAGAATCTTCAGAATCGCTTGTGGAATATCTGAAAAAAGAACTGGAGATAAAACTTGACCGTCTTAACGATAAATTCCATGCGAAAACGCTGGCCCAGTTATTTGTCGAGAACCGCATATACAAAAAGATAGAGGAACTTGCTAATTATACCATGATACTCAATACGGTAAAGGACGCTTTTATTCCATACAGAAATATGCTTGTCCGTGAGGTGACATATGATGACGCCGAAAAGCTTCTTCAGCTTCCGATCAAAACGATATCGAGATTTGATATAAACAAGAATAAAAAGGATTTGAAGTCTATTGAGAGAGATATAAAGCAAACGAAAAAGGACCTTGGCAGAATAAAGGCCTTCACCGTGGATTATATCAGAGGGCTTATAGATAATTACGGGTATGCACACAAGAGAAGGACCGTCATTAACAGCATAGAAATCGTTCAGGCCAAAGATGCGGCAATAGAGAATGTAAAGCTTTACTATGACAGGTCTAACGGCTATTTAGGCACAGCTATAAAATCCGATGAGTATATTATGGTCAGCGAGTTCTCGCATGTCCTGCTTATGTTCAAAAACGGTGTCTATAAGGTGGTGAAAGTCCACAGCAAGGAATTTATCGGAAAAGGACTTCAGTATTTTGGAACCACCAACTCTGTTAACGGAATCGTCTTTTCTATAGTGTACAGGGACAAGAAGACGGGGTACTGTTATGTTAAACGGTTTACGGGCATCAAATATATACTTGATAAGGAATACCGTTATTATCCGCAGGGATGCAAAATAGAATATTTTACAAAAAGAACGGATATTCAAATAACATGCGAATTCGAACCGGGCAGAAAAACGAAAATATTCTCGACAGAGTTCAATCTGCAGGACTGTAAGATCAAAGGCATTTCCGCAAAAGGGGTTAGGATATCCAACAAGAATATAGTGAAGATCAAAGCCGGGAAATCACAAAATGATGAACAGAACGAAATTATTGAAGTATCAGACAGGTACGGAAAACAGCCCGATCTGTTTGAGGCTGCAGAAGAAGATAAGGAATAGATGGGGGGAAGAATGAAATACATAATAATTTTCCTGACAACAATATTTATGACTGTGAATTCATCCGCTTTTGATGACGAAAAAGAAAAACTTCTTGGTTATATGACCAATATTTTCGACGGAAGGAATGTATATCTTCAGGATATAGTATCGGGTGTTGATCCGGAGATCAGCGGTTTTATATCAAACATACAGGTTGCGCCTTTCGATAACAGCATACTCAGTTTCGAGGTTACTCAACTTAACGATCCCAGTGTAAAACTGGTGATCTATAACACCGAGTCGCAGTTTCTCGTTCAGGTGTCGGCTGTGGAAAATTATGATATGAATATCAAAAACATACCTTTTCCTGTACGCGACAGGGGGGTGAAATGGCATCCCGAAAAGAACATGTTCGTTTTTCAGTCGAACGGCTACATGAACAGAAATCAGCTTTTTATGGTGGAGGTAAAAGATCCGTATCTGATGGATGAAGAGTCTGTTAAGGTCAGGAGAATAAATCTCAAAGAACCCAGAGGAACAATAAACCACTGTCTTCATCCCGAATTCAATTCAAACGGCAAGGATCTTTTCTTCTCGGTAAGAATACAGATGGAGGATAAGAAGCAGAGGTATAACAGATCGAGTAATATAGCAAGAGTGAAGGATATTTTTAAATATCAAGCGAACGGTTTTAAAGATGTACCCTACAATGTTCTTTTCAACAGGCCTTTCGACCAGATAAAACCTGTTTGCTCGCCAACTGATCCGGATATGTTTGCTTTTATATCATATACAAGAGATTTCAGGGAGGGTTTCGGTTATGCTGAGTACAACCTTGTGGTTTACAATCTCAGAACAAGAGTGTCAGGGACGATCGAAAGGCTAAACGGCTTCAGGGATTATCCATATCAGTGGAGCCCGTCGGGAGAAAAGCTGTATTTTACGAAGGCGGCACCGCTTGCAGAAACTCCCAGAAGTTTTAGAGATGACAGGATAAATAAAATAAATCTTCACGCTGCAAAAATCATACTCCGGCCTTCCGAAATAGCTTTCGATCTTCTCAGGAACGAAACATCCGATGTTATACTGGGGGATGTTGCAACGAAAGATTACGGCATAGCTTTTATTGACGATGATAATCTTTTTATGGCCAAGTATGACCCTTACGAATCAATATTCAAGGTAAATATGGAAAAATGGAGATCTAATGACGGTGTTTACATCAAGCAGCTTCCAATACGGTTTGAAAACGATTTTCCTGTGCTTACAGACGATGCGTTTTATTTTCTGAAATATGAATATTTCAGAGATGCTGTGGTGAGTACGATAAGCAGAATACCTTATGAACCTCTTGTTGATGAGGAGGCGGAACGGGCCCGCGAGGAAAGACGGGCAAGAAGAGCTGAAAGAAGAGCGGCCAGAGAGAGCGAACGGGAATAAGATAAATAAAAATGGCTTTTTAGAGATAATGACAAATAAAACAAATGGTACAGGGGTTGTATTTATAGACGCCGGTGTTGAGCATGTGTCGGTTCGGGAGGGCGAAACAACAACGGTTTTATGCAATAACAGCAGAATAGAAGATGTAATACCTGACATTTACAAAAACAGACACAAGTATATAACCGGAAAGCTCGCTGAAACTGTAATGGAAAAATTCGGGGGCGAAACGGTTATTTCTTCTGCAGCGCTCTGGCATAAAGCTGCAGAAGAAGCGAAAAAGACGAAGAGTTCAGTAGGGGTGATAGAGCTTTCCGCCTCGGGATACAGTGTCATCGCGGTTAACGACAAAGGTGATCTGACGGATGATCTTCTTGCGGTAAATCCCAAATGCGGAGCAGGCTCCGGAATTAATTTAAAAAGAATTCTGGAAAAACTCGATCTCGGCTACGACGATGTGGATGTTATACTCTCAGATTATCTTGGAGAAAAGGGCAGGGAAAAGCGTAACGGGATTTCCGTAAGGGCTGACAGATGCGGAGTTTTTAGTTCGTCTGCTACAATTTCCGATAAAAATCAGGGCATTCCGTTAGACCACGCACTTGCAACAACAATGAAATCGGAAGTAGTTAAAGCATGCGCAAAAATGATAAGAACCGATAAGGTATTTTTGACCGGAAGAGTATTTTTGTGGCAGTATATGAGAGATTGTGCTTCAGATTATCTAAACTCATTGGGAATTAGGGATATAGAGTTCAAACAGGACCTTGTTACTGACGGGCTTGAAAGCCTGGTCAAAACTTTGGGCGGAGATTTTAGAAAGCAGCAGGAAAAGATCAGTGTTAAAACCAAAATGGCTGAATACCCGGCTTTTTATGATCTGAAAAAGAAATACGGAGAAAAAGGTTTTTACGAAAGGATAGTTGAAGATAAAAGTACTGAAAACCTTTTGCAAATTACTGACGAAACTCCTGTAAATATTGCACTCGATATTGGTTCTACGATGGCCAAGGTAATAGTTTCGGGAATGGACGGAAAAGTCTGTTTTGCCGGTTCATACACAAACCACGGAGACACCGTTTCCACTCTCAAACATATATTCAAAGAGCTTAAGTCGAAAAGTTCCGGATCTTTGAGCATACAACATATAGGGATTACAGGAAGCGGCAGGTATCAGGTGCAGAGCGTTTTGAAAAAAGTCTATCCCCATCTTGCACAAAGAGTATTCGTGCTTGTTGAGAATTATGCTCATGCCAGAGGCAGTATTGAGTATGTCAAGGATCATCTGAAAAAAAATCCGGATGCCAACAAAGACTACTGCGTTCTCGTTGATATAGGGGGAGAAGATACAAAAATATCCGTTATCGACCTTTCAAAAGAAGAGCTTTTTGATAATGTGATGAACATTAAGTGTTCAGCAGGAACAGGAAGTCTTATGGATACGCTTAAGACCCTTTTTAACATAAGCGATATTTCAGAAGCCTGTAAAATGGCGTATAACTCTCCGAAAGCATACGAGATAAATGCCACCTGCGCCGTTTTTTTGATGGAGAATGCAAAAAAAATGCAGGCAGAGGGATATTCTACGGAAGAAATACTGGCTTCATGCAACTATGCAATAGTGGAAAACATGGCAAGAACACTCTGGGATCAGATAGAATTCCCTGAAAATGCCGTGGTTCTGCTTCATGGCCAGACAATGCAGAGCGATCCTCTACCTCTTGCAGTCACCCACAGGATCTCTGAGTTTTCCAAAATGTATTGTCTCCTTCCCCCGCTTCCAGGTCACAGAGCCTGTTTCGGCCTTTTAAAATCTGCTGAGAAATTTGAAACATTTAAAGAGATAATGCCGGAAAAGACAGATATAGACCATTTTTTAAATACCGGATTCAATAAAAAAATATTTTACTGCAAAGGGGTTGCGTGCGGCGATCCTGACGCCTGTTGCGCCCGGACGCTTATCACCGCAAATATTGAGGGTGAAAAATTGAGCATTACTCTGGGGGGATGCACAGCGGTCAATGACATGTCGGGAGAGAAAAAGCAAAAGACACCCGATGCGTATAATGCTGTATGGAAACATTTCAATTCAAAGCTTCCTGCAGAAAACGACAGCAACCGGCTTGTGATACCGAGGAGTTTTGCTGTTTCAGAATACTCTTTCCTTCTAGCCGCCATTTTTCAAAATATCGGCATACCTGTATATGTTGACAATGTCAGAGAAAAAGATATTCTCGAAGGGCAGGCATATTTTTCTGTAGATGTCTGCGCTCCTCTCATCGGTTCGGTTGGTCAGTATGTCAGAATAGCAGAAGAAAAACACGGTATGATACTTGCGCCCCAGATAGATTTCCTGCCGGCCGAAAACAACGGTCTGGGAAGGACATGTACTATAAATCAGGGCGGTATATCGGTTTCCGTGGCGAATGCCATGCTGAAAAATCCGGATGCAAGATTCTGTCAGATATCACTTGATCTGAGCGTTATGGATCCGGACCGGATCGCCGGAATGATTTTGGAAAGAGCAGAAGGTCTTTTTGAATATTACGGCATAAAAAAAGACATTTCTATTTTAAAGAAAGCAGTAGAACAGGCTCTGGCCGACAACAAAGAGCTGACGGCTCAGATAAATGATCTTGCAGCTGATTATGTTGAGCGGGCTGTTGAAGGCGGTTTTAATATTTCTATCGTATGCGGAAGGGAATACATACTTAATCCGGGCATATATGATAGTCATGCAGGCAAACTTTTGAGAGATAAGGGGGTAATAGCACTGCCGTCTTTTGCACTGGAAACAGAACCGGATCCGGATTTTTCATATGTATACTGGAAGATTCCTCAGGGAGTAATCAGTCTGATAAACGCAGTGGCCTCAAAAAAACTACATAAGATACTTAAGAACAAAAGACTTGCCGGGGTTGTGGAAAAGATAGAACGGGGACTGACCGGAAGCATGATATCGGTAGTTCAGGTTTCCACATTCCGCTGCGGGCCGGATACCATGCTCTCATCCGCCATAAACAACATAACAAAAAATATACCGAGCCTTTTAATACAGACCGATGCAATGATAACTGAACTGGCTCATCTAGAGAACAGAGTTAATACCCATATCAGTCAGATAGCAGGA
>SLFX01000135.1 GCA_007124045.1 Candidatus Delongbacteria bacterium
ATGTCTCCTATTTCAAGAACAGCCCTCAGACTGATGTAATCATTAACTGTATAGTCTATGTGAGGCCTCATTCTTATGTCAGCCGCTCTGTCGTAAACCTGATTGTCTGAGTTTGTTGCGTTCAGTGTCTGCATTTCAGAACGGAGTCTCAAACGCATGCCAAAGTCCACCTGTGCAGCAATCGGCAGAATCGACAAGACAATGAGGAGCGTAATGTATTTTTTCATCTTATGTCTCCTGTTATCTTAATCTGGTGTTTAGGGTCAGACCGATCTTTGTAAAGAAGTGATCGTGATTGCCTTCGTAGTTGTACCAGTCACCCGGGAACATTACAGCTAAATAAGGCGTAGCGATCAGATCATCGAACATTGTTATCTGGGCTTTGATGTCTATTTCAGTTCCCAGGTAAGTTTCCGGTCTTCTTCTGTTAGGTTCTTCCGGATCGTTATTTCTTCTGATTTCCACGGCAGTCAATCCCAATCCCATTCCAAAGATTAGTTTCATATCATTGATAAAAGGCATATTGTTTTGCACTACATCTGTCATGTTGTAGTCCAAAAACAGAGAAGGCAGGATTATGCCGCCTGTACCCATCGGAAGACCTGTCTGAGGATGGTAACGGGTTTCGTAAGATGTGAAAGGACTGAATATCTGTCTGTCGATCTTGTCCAAACCTACACTTCTTTCTGTAAGGATCTCAAGTCCTGTATCGTAGTAGGATTTAAGTCCGTAGAACAGGTTCCAACCTGCTTCATGAGATCCGTCGCCGTCACGGAAAAGGAAGTTGAATCTGAAATCGAAATCCTCGTTAATGTCATATTTGGACTTAAGACTGAAAGCAATTCCTGTTGACTGCGGTCTGTAGTGCTCGTATCCTAAACCGGTATTAAGGTTGTAATCACCCATCACAACTTCGTAATCAGGCCTGATGTTATTAAGTGCGAGAACGGCCTCAACATAAAAGTCATCAAAAGATCCTGCGAAATAAGGTGCAGTCCAGAGGTTAAGAGATGTGCCGTGTACCTCGTAAACTCCTTCAACATGTGAGTACCTCTCACGGGAAAGCTGCATAAGATTATTAATACCTACTTTCATGTCATCGTTGATCTTGTACTCAAAATCAGCGATAAACTCTGTGCTGCCCATGCTGTAGGTGGATCCGTCAATATTAAATTCTCCATCGTCGTAAGAAGCGAACCATCCCACATAAGAAGTAAGGTCGTCGTATTTGTTTCTCCATGATATACCGGCGATATCCCAGTCAAGTATCATGCGGTGGAAATCTCTGTAAGGCTGCAGACCTATAACCACAGTATTATCTTCGTTCGGTGTTACCTGAAGGAAAAGGTTTTTTGTCTGCACATTGACACCGTCAGTTCCTATTGCTCCGCCCTGAGCTTCGTTACCGAATCCTATATCGCCTATCTCAAGCACGACTTTTGCTGTCAGATACTCATTCTGAGTATAGCTCAGCCAGGGTCTGAACCTTACATCAGTTATTCTTTCCCACGGAACATCATATCCGGCGCCGCCGTCGTCATACATCAGAAACATCTCTGCTCTTGTCCTGAAATCCATTCCAGTTTTAAACTGGGCGCTCAGGGAGAAAGCGAATGCAAGAATTGCCACAAAGGCCACAAACTTTTTCATAAATCTCTCCATCTTTGTTATTAATTTCCTTATTAGTAATTTTTCCTGTTTAACTCTCGTACCTCCACACCTGACAACACTTTGAAAGCTCGATTATGGCTGTTGGGGTGTTCAGATGACAATTTAACATGAAGTTTGGATTATGTCAAGAAAAAAAAGAAGTCATTTGAATAAAAAGAACCTTTGCTTTAAATCTATTTCTTGACAACCGGGGAAAATATTTATAATTTGCACGGGAATTATGATTATTGAAATGAACCACATACTGCGGGCTGCGATCATTAAAGCTGAAAAAGAAACCGGAAACCGGTGTTATGTTGTTGGCGGTTATGTCAGGAATATACTGCTGAACAGAACTTCTCCCGATATTGACTTCGTAGTTGTAGGTGATTCAATTGAATTTGCGGGTGTATGCGCAGGATATCTCGGAAACAGAAAAGTCCTGTCATTCCCCAGGTTTAAGACGGCCAGAATTAATTATAAAGAAATCTCAGCGGAGTTTGTCAGTGCGAGATCTGAAAAATACCATCCGGATTCAAGAAAGCCCGAAATATCCGAATCTACACTTGAGGAAGATCTGAAAAGAAGAGATTTTACAATAAACTCTCTGGCCGCCAGGGTAACAGAGAATACAGAGTCTGAACTTATCGATTGTTTCGGGGGAGTGGCGGATCTGGGAAAAAAAATACTGAGAACGCCGATAGATCCGGTTGAAACATACAGTGATGATCCGCTCAGAATGTTCAGGTGCGTAAGATTCGCTGCCCAGCTCGGATTCCGTATAGAAAAGAATTCTTTTTCTGCAATAAGTTCCAATCTTCACAGGATCGGCATTCTCTCGCCGGAAAGGATATCAGAGGAGTTTTTTAAGATAATGTCTTCGGACAACCCGGTAAAAGGGATATGGCTTATGTACAGGTCCGGTCTGCTTGGAGAAGTATTTCCCGAACTTATTGAACTAAAAGGCATAGAGGAAAGAAACGGCTCGGGGCACAAAGATATTTTTATTCACACTTTGAAAGTTCTGTACAACATAAGCAGAATGACCCAAAAAAAAGAGCTGAGAATAGCCGCACTGATGCATGATATCGGAAAACCTCAGGTGAAGTATTATAAAAAGAATCAGGGTTGGAGTTTTCACGGGCACGATGACAGAGGTGCGGAGATTTTTGAAACTATTGCAAACCGGCTTAAATGGTCAAACAGTATCAGAAACTATGTATCAAAAATGATAAGGCTTCATCACAGACCTATATCACTCACCAGGGATGAGGTAAGCGACTCTGGTGTGAGGAGATTATTGTTCGAGGGTGGGTCAGAGGTCGATGATCTGATGATTTTGTGCAGAGCGGATATAACGACCGCGAATAAAAACAAACTTGCCAGATACCTGGAAAATTATGACAGGCTGAAAGAAAAAATTATAAGTGTGGAAGAAAAAGACAGACTGAGAAACTTTAAGCCTCCGGTCAACGGAGGTGAGATCATGAAACTCTTCGATCTGACCGAGGGACCTGCTGTCGGGAGGATAAAAAACGCCCTCCTTGAGGCGGTTCTCAGCGGTAATATCGAGAACAACAGGGAATCAGCTGTGGCGTTTTTGGAAAAAATGAGAAAAACGGAGGCGGACAAACTATGAAAGAAGAAAAATCAAAAATATCATCTGACGACATTAGTTCAAGCGACAGCGATATTTTCTCCATAAGCAGTGAAGAAAGTTTTTTTAACAGTATTCAGGATATAGAAAATCTCCGTAATGTTCTTCCTACGCACGAAGAAACGGAAAGTAAAAAACTCCAGCAGGTTTTGGGTGTTACGGAAAAGCTTATGACTACTTATGAGAAGGAAGATATATTCCGTATAATTATAGAAAAATCTATTGAACTGACAGGGGCAGAACGCGGTTATCTCATACTTATAAAAAATGATGGCGAACTTGAAGTCGTTTACTCCTTAAATATGGACTCTCAGTCTCCCGAAGATTCTGTTCAGGAAATATCATCAACTGTAATAAGTAAGGTTCTGACCGAAAAAGAAGCCATTATTATAAAAGATGCTCTGAATGACGAAGAGTATGAAGTTAAAAGGAGCATTATAAACCTGAAACTCAAGGCTATAATGTGTGCGCCAATGATCAAAGAGGGAAAGGTTTTGGGCATAATATATGTTGAAAACAGAAAGATACCGGGTATTTTTAATACTGAATCGGCAGAAGTTTTGAAATTTTTTGGAAACCAGTGCGCCGTTGCTCTGGAGAACCTTGATCTTATTGAGCAGAACAAAAAGTATTCATTAAGTTTGGAAAAACTTGTTGAAGAACGAACCTTTGAGCTGGCGTACGAAAAGGCTTTTGTTGAGAGGATAATTGAGAATATTGGTGAAATTTTGATAGCGGTGGATAATCATGGCAAGATCATAAAAATAAATAATGCCGCACGCCAGATACTCGGCAAAGATCCGGAAGGTTATATTGGAA
>SLFX01000131.1 GCA_007124045.1 Candidatus Delongbacteria bacterium
TATTAGGCGTAACAAGCTCATTTTCGTTATTTACCTTTTCTTCACTCAACCATACAGCTAATTTTCTGTTTTCATAGGTAATATCTTTCCCTGCAAGATAAGCTTCGATAAATTCCTTCTTATCCTCACCGGCTTCACTTGAGGGCAACTGTATCATGACTAGAGGATTGATGTTTATCCCTGATTTCTCGTATGAATTCTTTAGCTCTATCCTTTTTTGAAAAGCTGCTTCCAGTATCAATTCCTGAGAAGTCAGCTCATCGTCGTCAATTCTATCCAAATTCTCGTTAATGACAATTTCTTTTTTTATCATTCCCTCTTCAATCACATCATTTGGTTCAACAACAACTTTTTCATTGTATTCACCTTCTATTAATACCGGAGTGGCACTCATTTCAATCGTCAGATCGGCATTAACAATTTTATCTCTTAGCTCCAAGGCTCTTTCGGATGTGGAATTAGAGTGACTTTCATCTATGACCATAACTATTCTGGTGTTTTCTTCCTTAGTATTTACAATCAATTCCCGGAAATTTACTGTTTCCTTATCTTTCATAAGGATATTCTTCCATTCTCCAGTATTGCTGTCTTTTGATCTTAGTTTTTCCCAATTAACAACGACAACTTCGTTTTTATCAATAGTTTTTCTCGATCCAAAAAATTCCTGTTCAAGAAGAAATACATTAGGAAAACCGTTGAATTCTCTCTTTAAGGCATTATAGCTTTGAATATGTAATTCACCTTTGCCTATGCTGATCCATAAAAAACAATAATCGGTACTGTCATTCTCATGTTCTTTTATGAACTGTTCAATAAATTCAGTCAACATTAAAGTCTTTCCGCTTCCTGTCGGCGACTGAAAAACGATTGTCTTCTTTGTCAAATCTTTCTTAAGAAGCAGACGGGATTTTAAAAGCAGCTCGTCAACAGCCTGTTCCTGATATCTCTTTAACATTTTCGTAGTCATAAAATCACCTTATCTCATAAGTGTTGATTAGCGTTTGAATGTGTTTATAGAATTTTTCAACCTGTTTTAAAGTATAGTCGTCATAATTGCCGTGTGCAGCTTCATTACCTATCGCAAAATATGTTTTATTTTCTTCCCATTCCACTTTTGAAATCACTTTCTTTTTAAATAAAGAATCATTCAGGGTTGAAATCTTTTCTTCTTTTCCCTTATCATTCAAAATACCTATGTTATTGTCCTGAGAAATCCTTTGAACAGTTTTTTCCAAAACAATCCTTAGAATCCTTGCACCTTCATCTTTATCTTTTTCTTTGAATATTTTAGTTTCAGCCTTACTGAATTCTGTAAAAATCAGATTTGCTTTGACCGGAATATTCATTTTTGCTAACTGTCTGTACACATCAAGAATACTTTGCGGTATAGCTTCAATTTTTAAATCTTTTAAGCAGTGGAAAAGACTTTTATCGACTGTATTATCAATTGAAAACATATAAATTATCTTTTCGCCTTCAATTTTTTTCATGGCTTCGATGAAATCAGTAAATGAATCCTCAATAATATTATAATAAATACAGAGAAATCTTCTATTTTCATTAGATGAGAATATCTTAAAATCATCTTCTTCCAGCTTCAGATTGAATATATTTTCCTTAACGCACAACATTTCAGTACAATTCTTTGTCAGATTAACCTTAACTTGATCCCTGTTCTTTGTTTTCCTTACAAAATCAGTATTAAAATATTGAAGATTACCGCCTAAGCCTTCTTTTTGGCCATCAATATTTTTAACACCGTAAATTCTTACTGTGTTATCTTTGAATTCATTTTCTATCTTATCGTAATTCGATTTTTTTTCTTCAATCAAAATATTGATTTCATCAAGGATATTTTCAATTCTTATGTTTAAATCCGACCAATTGATTTTTCTTTCAAACAAAAGAGTCTTATCTTTACCTTTGAAGGGATAACCATTTATTACATTAGCAATTCTGGGATAAGTCACATCCCTACATATATTATTCTCATTATTGGTGCAAAGAATGAATTTCCTATTTCCCCCATCTTCTTTATTCATCTCAAGAACTGCATGTCCCGTTGTTCCGGAACCAGCAAAGAAATCTAGAATTACAGCTTCTTTTTTGCTCTTAGACACAGCAAGCAAACACTCTTTTACATTATATAAAGATTTAGGAAATGGAAACTCATTATCAATAATTTGCCTGACTAGTTTCGAGCCGTAAACATTTGAATTGTATTTACTTTCAGTCCAAACAGTTTTATAGCGATAGACTGTTTTATTTCGCTTTATTATCAGCTCATTGTCATTTTCAACACAAAACAGTTCGTCTTTTATGCTCTCAACGCTTTGCCTTGCGTGCCTCCATTTTCTTTCGATCCCATTACCGTCAATTGGATACACTTCGACTATACCGTTACTATTCACAATATTTGAAGATTGCGGGTGAAAATTGTCTGCACATACTTGCCCAAAACCAACAATTTCTTTTCCTTTAACATAGATTGGATAAAATCCGTTTTTAGATGTAACCCTCTTTGATTCATCCCCTCCCCAATCTCGTAGAGGAGTAGAATTGGTATCAACTCTTGTTATTCGTCCGATGTAACCTTTTGAGTTATGATAAACAAAGTATGCATACTCATGAGTATATGAAAAATTATCCCCTTGTATTCCACCCGGGTTGTGGATGATAGTAATACAATCAATTTTATATGCTGGAAAAATCTTAGTTAAAAGTAACCCTAAATTATTCTGCTCATTTTCGTCTATAGCACAAATCAAACATCCTGATGGTTTCAACAGACTCTTAGCTATAAGAAGTCTTTTTTCCATCATATTCAACCATTTAGAATGTAAATACCCATCATCTTTCTCGACATATTTGTTATTGTACTTCCAACTCTTGTTGCCTGTATTGTAAGGCGGATCTATGTAGATTACATCAATTTTTTCTTTATGGGTATAGTTGAGTACGGTTAATGCGTGATAATTATCGCCTTCTATTATTATATTATCTTCAGTGTTGTCTGTCTTTATTTCTTTATCTTTTATCCGTTTTAAAACAGGAAGATTATGTTCGCAGTCCAATACAACCTGTTCAGGCTCTCTTTCGCTGTCCCATACAAGGCCGTACTTTTTGGATTTCAGCTCTTTTTCCTGCTTTTTAACTATTTTCAATAATTCTTCTTTTGATAATTCGTCATAATAAGGCACAATCTCACCTGTTGATTTATTAATTAAATTTTAGTATTCAAAAATCTCACAGCCTCATTTATCCTTTTGAGCGTCTCTTCTTTACCTATAACATGAGCGATCTCGCTCGCCCCGCCCGGTGTTGCGCTCATTCCTGAAAGTGCGATCCTTGCCGGCCATAGTACCGTTCCCGCTTTGCAGCCTTCCGACTGTATCAGTTCCTGAAGTCCGGCGAATACTGTCTCATTGTTCCAGTCTTCGGTCTTTTCGAAATAAGGGATCATTTTCTCAAGAATAATCTTAGCTGAATCAGGATCGGACTTCATTTTTTTGTGAGCATAAAGCTCTTTATCATAAGTTGGCACTTGTACAAAAAATTCTGTTTTTTCAGGTATCTGATTGAGTGTTTCGAGCCTTTCCTGAATGAGCCTGCTTACCGTTTCGATATCAACCTTTCCCTTAAGTTCATCGCTGTAATATTCTGAAGCCTTCTTATGGAATTCTTCGAAAGGCATAGCTTTTATGTGCAGATTGTTCAGCCATGTAAGTTTGTCTCTCGTAAAGATCGCATTGGATTTGTTTATCCTTTCCGGTGTGAATTTTTCCTCAAGATCCGCCAACGTAAAAAATTCCTCTTCAGTTCCGGGATTCCAGCCGAGCATTGCGATGTAATTTATTACAGCTGCAGGCAGATATCCGAGATCGAGAAGGTCCTGAAATGAAGCGTCACCGGTTCTTTTACTCAGTTTTTTACCGTCGTCTTTGAGAATATGAGGCAGGTGAATATATTCGGGAATCTTCCAACCGAAGCTCTCATACAGAAGGTTATATTTTGGAGCTGAAGACAGATACTCGTAGCCTCTGACAACATGAGAAATTTCCATAAGATGATCGTCAACCACATTCGCGAAATTGTAGGTCGGAA
>SLFX01000177.1 GCA_007124045.1 Candidatus Delongbacteria bacterium
GATATGTCATCTCCTCTTTTAAAAAAGCTTCAGGTCGAAGCACCGGGGACATACCATCACACAGTTACAGTAGGCAATCTGGCTGAAGCGGCAGCCGAGGCTATCGGCGCAAATTCGCTTCTCGCCAGGGTCGGCGCTTATTATCATGATATCGGAAAAACTTTCAAAGCTGCCTATTTTATTGAAAATCAGCAGAACATATCCAATAAGCATGACAAAATGGCACCTAACATGAGCGCTTTCATCCTTTCTCAGCATGTTAAAGAAGGTATTCGTCTCGCCAGAGAAAACAAGATCCCTGAAGTTATCATTGATTTTATCAGGACCCACCACGGTAACTCAAAGATGGAGTATTTCTACAACAAAGCATTAAAAATCGCAAAAAATACAGATGAAAAGGTAAATGAATCTGTTTACAGATATCCCGGACCAAGACCGAACTCAAAAGAAACTGCAATAGTGATGATATCCGATATTGTGGAAGCAAAATGCAGGACAGAATCTGAAGCCAATGTGGACAGATTCAGACAGATAATCAAAGAAACTATACTTGAGAGACTTGAGTCGGGCGAACTCGACGAATGTGACATTAAGATAAATGATCTGAGCAAAATACGCGAGGCAATGCTGCCTGTAATAACGGGAATGTATCATCAGAGGATCAAATACCCTGAAAAAAAACCTGAAAACAAACTAAATGAACAAGAATAACATAATTATTGAAAACCATTCAAAAACCAGAATCGTTTTAAAGAATGTTTTTAGATCTGTCGATTTCTACAGAAAGATAACCGGAGCAGACATTTCTTCTCTAAGCCTGAGTTTCGTACCTGATGCTGACATGGAAAAGATAAATTTATCCTATCTCGGTCATAAAGGAAGTACTGATGTTGTCACTTTCGACTATTCTGAAAATACAGAATCTCTAATAGATGCGGAAATAATAATCTGCACGGACCAGGCAAAAAGAAATTCAAAGATATACACAACCCGGATGAGTGAAGAACTGATCAGGTTGGTTTTCCACGGACTTCTTCATATTTCCGGTTATGACGACTGTTCTCCGGGATTGAGAAAGGCCATGAAAACAAAAGAAGATGAACTGATCAATTTGTGGAACCAGTATAATCTTCGTAACTCAAAAAACAACGGGATGTCCAGTGCATAATATTTATAACATTGCAACTTTTGTCGCGCTTTTTGCGACCAGTATGTTCTTCTCAGCTTCTGAAACCGCAGTTGTAAGCCTCACTCAGTCCGATTTATCGGGACTTAAAGAAAAAGGCAGCGGAAGGGACAGAAAACTTGCCGGAATGATAAAAAACGATCCCGATTTTATTATGATCACTCTTCTGCTTGGTAATAACCTTGCAAATGTCGGAATAGCCACTCTTGCAGCTTTAATAACCAGAGATCTTTTTTCGGGAAGCAGTTTCGCTAATGTTGCCTTGATTCTTGATGTAATAATTGTAGGGCTGGCTCTGCTCTTTTTGGGTGAGATCATTCCAAAATCCTATTCAATAAGGAACAGGACCTCCTTCATAAGCTCTTTTTCTTTCCTGATCCTGTTTTTTTATTATCTGCTTTTCCCCGTTTCATTTTTTATCAGCAGATTTGTAAAATTCTTTGTGATCAGGGGCAGAACAAGAGAAGGTGTGACCGAATTCACAAGAAAAGATATCGAAAACCTTATGGAAGTCGGCGGAGAAGACGGAGCACTTGAGGAAGACGAAAAGAATATGATAACATCCATTTTCGAGTTCAGCGAAAAAACAGCTAAAGAGGTAATGGTTCCCAGAGTCGATATGATGACTATTCCTTCGAGTATCATCCGGGAGGATCTTTATGCCTTTATAAATGAGAACAACTTTTCCAGAATTCCGGTTTATAAAGATAATATTGACAACATTATAGGAATTCTTTACATAAAGGATCTTGTCCAGATAAACTCCAACCAAAGCAGTGATATTGATATTGAGAGCATCGTGAGAGAAGTAACTTTCATTCCGGAATCAAAGGATATTTCCAATCTGCTGAAAATGTTCCAGAGGGAAAAAACCCATATCGCAATAGTTGTAGACGAGTATGGCGGAACATCCGGACTTATAACTCTCGAAGATATTATCGAGGAAATAGTGGGAGAGATCCAGGATGAGTTCGATGACGAGGAAAGGCTATACAGAAAAATTTCTGACGACTGCTATGAGTTCGATGCAAAAATACCGATAGATGACCTGAATGAGATCATTGATATCAACCTGCCTGAAAACGGTGATTACGAAAGTCTCGGAGGATATCTTTACGAACTATTCGGTGAAGTACCTGAGACCGGGAACAGAAAAAGTTTTGAGAACTTCAGATTCACCATACTATCGGTTCAAAAACAGAGGATCGGGTGGGTAAAAATTGAAAAATTAGATGAAAATAACGATAAAAAGGCTAAAAATGAAAACTGATGTAACAACTGAAAAGGGATGCAGAAAAACAGTTGTCTTCGAACTGGAAAAAGACGAACTGGAAAAATTCAGAAAAACCTCCTTCGAAAAACTGAAAAAGACAGCGAAGATCGACGGTTTCCGTCCGGGAAAAGCCCCGGAAAGTATTGTAAGGCAAAGATTTGGTGCAAGCATTGAAACTGATGCAGTAAACGAGGCGGTAGATCATTCCCTGAAAGAATTTCTGACAGAAAACGGAATATATCCTCTTTCACGACCTGAAATGTCTGATATTAAAAAGGACGGCGACAATCTGTCGTTTACCGTATCTTTCGATATATATCCTGAATTCGAACTGAAAAAGCATCAGGACATAACCGTTGAGCACGCTAAAAAAGAAATAACCGGCCAGGATGTGGATAATGCCGTTAATGAACTTCTTGACAAATATTCAAGCTCCAAAGAAATTGATACACCTGTATCTGTCGGTAATATTGTTGAAGTGTCAATAAGACCTGTCGGCGGAAGTGATTCGGACTGGGAAACTAAAATTGTTGAAATAGGCAAAAACCCTGATGACAGGATCGATAAAGAATTTACCGGATTGAACAAAAATGACATAAAAACCATTGATCTGAGCTCCGGGGATGAAGATAAAAACGACCACAAATTTGAAGTGAGAATAGACAAAATCTCAGAAAAAATACTCCCCGAATTTGATGATGATTTCGCAAAATCATACAACAGCCGTTTTCAGACTGCTGACGAATTAAAAGATCATATAGAAAAAGATCTGAAGAGTAAAAATGAGCTTGATACCGAGACAGCTGTATATGATAAGATCGCCTCTAAGATAATTGAGGAACATGAAAGCTTCGATGTCCCTGATTCTGTGCTTTCAAAATATCTTGACGACATAGTAACGAATACCCGAAAACAATATGGAAACAGTATAGACCCTAAAACAGTAAGAGATCTATACGAGAAAAACGCCCGGATGTCACTTAAATGGCAGTACTTGAGAAACAGAATACTCGAAGAGAACAAACTGAAAGTTTCTGATGAGGATGTAGAAAACAGACTTTCGGAAATTTCGCAGGAATCCGGGATTGATGCAGAAAAAGTGAAACAATATTATTCGGGAAAAGAAAAGGCGGGAATGCTCAAAGAAGACATACTGGAAAGAAAACTCAGAAAGTTTCTGATCCTTAAAAACGAAGTGAAATACACAGAGGAGTAGTTAATGGCACTCATACCAATGGTAATAGAACAGTCCGGAAGAGGCGAAAGGGCCTATGACATTTATTCGCTTCTGCTCAAACAGAGGATCATTTTCATAAATTCAGAGATAGAAGATCACCTCGCCAGCCTGGTTGTTGCGCAACTTCTATATCTTGAAGCTGAAGATCCGGACAAGGATATTTCACTTTACATCAACAGTCCGGGCGGAGTTGTAAGTGCAGGACTCGCAATATATGATACTATGAATTATATCAAGCCCGATATTTCAACGATCTGCATAGGTCAGGCTGCAAGCATGGGCGCGATACTTCTTACGGCGGGTACAAAAGGAAAAAGAATAGCTCTGCCCCACTCGCGAGTCATGATACACCAGCCCTGGGGCGGCGCACAGGGACAGGC
>SLFX01000017.1 GCA_007124045.1 Candidatus Delongbacteria bacterium
AACTAGACTTTAAACTGCTATACAGCGATCGAAGCATCACCGGAATTATGCACAAGTATGACCTCGTATGGCAGATCCGCAACAATCTGAAGTTTAGCGTATGGAGCATCGGGATTTTCTTCGTCCTCTTCAAATCCGGCAAAAAGAATTCCTGAAGGACCTATCTCATTTTTAACGGCAAGGATCGGATCGTCCGACTTTAATACTACTATTTCTGTTTCGATCCTCGACTGACTAATCACCTCGTCAACTGATATTCTTGCATTGTCTGCATCACCTTCGGGCGGGATTACTTTAATAACTTTTATCTTCCTGTTGCCCCATTCTGCATTGGTCTTGAGAAGATAGGCGAGAAGAAGCATAAGTTCACCGTTCGACTGACCCGTCCAGAGTATATTGATATTCCCGGGGGCCGCAGTGATATTCTCCTGTTCCTGCTTACATGATATGACGATCAGGCTGCGTTCCATTTTCTTTATTATATCTGCAGTTTTGTAGAAGATAGTATCTTTGTGATTATCCCGGCTCCATCCCATCAGAACCGTGTTTGGTTTAAGACCTCCGATTCCGTAGCACTGAATAAGAGCATGTACAGCAGTATGGACATCATCTTTGACTATCACTGCCGGGAAAGCTGACAACTCCTCCTTCGCTATAAATTTCCGCATGTTCTTCTCAGCTTCCTGACGGTGCTGAACCATTTCAGAAAAATTGCCGACTATTATCTGACCGATCGTAAGAACTCCGTAGCCGAAAGTGAACCAGTAACCGTATTCCGACAGGTGCAGACGGTTGTAAGAGCTTCCGCTGAGAACGATGATGGAAGGCCGCCAGTTCTTCGGGTGGTATTTTTCGTTTTCAAGAGTGAGGAGAGCTTTTCTTGCCCTCTGATACGCAAGGCCGCTGGTAATATCGCCCCATTTTACCTGAACTTCCTTTCTCGAAATTGAATAGTAGAGCAAAGACGCAAGTATGAGAGCTGCTGCTGCCCAGACGAAATTTATCAATATCATAACGAAAAGACAACCGAGAGCTCCGAGAAGAGCTATAGACCAGTGATTTATCTTATAGGTCGGCCTGAAGCTCGGATTGTGTGACCGGCCTTCATAGAAACAGGCAAGATTCATAGTCCCGTAGGTCATAAGGAAAAACATGGTTATCAGAGGTGCTATGGTGTTTAAGTCTCCCGCCATTATACCAGCCTGGGCGATAAGAAAAGTGATCACTATAGCCACTCTCGGTTCGTCGTTTCTTCCGCTGCCTCTGCCGAACAGTTTGAAAGAACCGAATATCATATCGCGGGAAAACGACTGAAGTATTCTCGGTGCGCCCATCATGCTTCCAAGCGCAGAAGAGAGCGTTGCCGCGAAAACACCTGCGAATATCAGTGCTGGAACAAGCGAAATATCCTTCATGACAAAAGAATCGGACAAAAGATCGGTCCGGGAGACGCTCGCGGCGAGAAAGAGTGCTATGAGAAAATAGATAAGAGCGCTTGTTCCGATCGAAGCGAAAGTCCCTCTCGGTATGGAACCGCTCGGATCTTTGAGATCACCCGACATATTTACACCGGCCATAATACCTGTAACCGCGGGGAAGAAGAGAGCGAAGACAGCAAAAAAGCCATACCGGGGAGTCCAGTCCGGCTGCATATTCAAGGCAAGTGTTTCAGTTGAAAAATTCATGCCTGCACCGATAAAGAATGAAATAAGCGATAAAACAACCACTGCAAGAATACCGTACTGTATCTTTATTGTCCATCCTGCACCGATAAACACGCAGAGAAAGACAGCAGTATTTGTGATCGTTCCAAGCTCCATAAGAGAAAAATCAAGGCCCGGGAAAGCCCATAGAACAGCCTCGGAGAAACCGATAACATACATTGCAACCGCTACTGCCTGCGCAATAAAGAAGAAGATCGCTATAACTCCGCCGAACTCAGCACCGAGGCTTCTGCTTATAAGGAAATACGCCCCGCCGCCCTTCACGCGCATATTTGTCGCGACCGACGCAATGGACATTCCCGTTATTGTGCTGATCAGCTTTGCACCGAGAAGAATATAAAAAGTGTTCAAAAATCCCGCGTATCCTACAACGGTATTGAACCTTAAAAACATTATTACGCCAAGGATCGTGAGCAGACTCGGGGTAAAAACGCCCCCGAATGTACCGAACCTGGTCTTTTCCTTAAATTCTGTTACCGCTGCCATTGACAACCTCAAAAAAATTCAGTGCAATTTAATTAAAGGGTGAGTGTTTATCAAGAACTTGTTTCATTATATTTGTTTAAAACGGGAAAAATAAGTTGATTTATGTTCCAAAGTTTTGTATATTGCTGAAATAGGAAGATAATTGGCAGGAGTGACTCATGAAGAAGCTCAATGCGGTTCTTATCACACTGATACTCACATGTGTGGTTTTCTGGTCATGTACGAAGGATGCTGCAACGGAACCGAAAAGTCACGATCCTGTAATAATCAGTTTTTCGGCTGATTCCCCGACAGTCCGGTCGGAAGGATCGTTGGCAATAACCTGCGAAGCTGTGGATCCGGACGGCGATGAACTTACATATTTGTGGAATGTGACAGGAGGCACAGTGATCGGATCCGGGCCCAATATAACATGGACCGCACCGCTGATCCCTCAAACTCACACCGTTACAGTCACAGTTAGTAACAATACGGCTTCTGTTTCACAGGATCTAAGTATAACGGTAACTCCGAAAGTCGCGATCGAATCGGAACCGTGGTATCTTTCTTATGGTATTTTAAAAGCCGGAGAAACATCTACGGTTCAGAAATTCACATTAACCGGCAGAGACCTCGCGGAAGATCTTTTAGTGGTTGCGCCTGCGGGATATCAGGTGTCGTCAGAAAGCGACACGGATTTTACGGACAGCTTAGTTTTTACTCCGGTTGACAGAAATGTGGATGCCGATGTATATGTTCGTTTTATGCCTCAGTCAACCGGCATCTATCACGCAACAATAAGGTGTATCAGCCCCGGTGCGTCAGAATTTAAGGTATTTTTGTATGGTAAAGGGATCAGACCGTCCGAAATGGTTTTTTTGCCTTCCGGGACATTTCAAATGGGAGACAGACTTGGAGAAGGCAGGTCGGATGAATCGCCGGTTCACGATGTGACGCTGAGCGGATATAAGATCGGAAAATATCTTGCTACCCAGAAAGAGTGGTCCATTATTATGGGCAGTTGGGATCCTGATCCTGAAAGAACGGGTCAGACTTTTGGCGTAGGACAGGACTTCCCCGTTTACTATGTCAGCTGGTACGATGCATTAAAATACTGCAATTTACGCAGTATGATCGAAGGATTGACCCCTGTTTACAAGATCAATGACTCGACAGACCCTGCAGAATGGGGAGAGATCGACTCAACATGGGATGCTGTGATCTGTGACTGGAGTGCAAACGGTTACAGGCTTCCGACCGAGGCAGAATGGGAGTATGCGGCCAGAGGCGGAATCCATCATACCGACAACTTTCGGTACAGCGGTTGCCACGGGACATCCGATCTGAAAAATTTTGCATGGTATAGCGAAAACAACTCTTATAACGGAACGAAAACTGTAGGAGCGAAACTTCCAAATCAGCTCGGATTATATGATATGAGCGGAAATCTGGTGGAGTGGTGCTGGGACAAGTGGTCTTCCACTTACTATAATGTCAGTCCTGCTAATGACCCTAGAGGACCGGCTGAAGGTACGGGGCGGATAGTGCGGGGCGGACTATGGGCAAGCAATGCAGAGAACTGTCGTGTTTCATACCGATCAAATCAGGCAGCTTCTAACCGTAATATGACAGTAGGACTCAGACTGGCAAGAACGCACTAGGCTTATTTGTCCGGTTATTGAAAAGGACTTCTGAGTGTCTTTTTCGTGATTTCTTGTAATAAAGTAAGGGTGAAGCAAATTAAAAAAAAGACTTGGAAATGAACGCGAATAGAATATATTTAAAAGGTATTTGAAAATGAGCGATATATATTGAGGCGGAGGCATAGGTGACTCAAATTAAAACAACAAAGC
>SLFX01000002.1 GCA_007124045.1 Candidatus Delongbacteria bacterium
CCCTTTTTTCCTTCAAAATTCAAAACCAGTGCTGAATTGTCGGGAACTCCGATAGTTGTGTTTGCTGTGGGTGTTATCTGGTCATAAGTTGATCTTGTAGCCTCTGCGGTATTACCGTAAGCACCGATGTTAACCCTTTCGCCGTTGGGAATAGGCTCATTTTCGAAAGGAGACATAGGATCACCTGCATCAATACATGGCGACAGAAGAGAGACATGGAAATCGAACCTGTTCTTGTTAATTCTTCTCGGATAATCATACAGTCTTGTCAGATCAGGCGGTCTAACAAAAAGAGGGTTCTGGCTTATATTAGTACCCTCTCCGGTGAAATACTGTTCAATGTTGCAGTAATTAAAAACATTGTCGGGATGTAATCCGCCGCCCTGATTTTGAATAAAAAAGTTGGATGGTCCGACCAGATCTCTATTGCCCCATAAAATAGAGTTTCTTATAATGGGAGCATTGCCGTTAAAGGATCTGATGAATATTCCGGATGACTGCTGGTTTTTTTCTTCTTTTGAAGGTTCAAGGAAGTTGTAAACGACATTTATGTTTGTAAAGGTTATGTTATTGGGATTCTGAGTCTGACCCATATCGATCTGAATACCTGACTGGTAGTATCCCTTGTTCATAAAAACTATCAAATTCCTGAACTTCTGCGCAAGTATCGGACCGGGCATTTCTTCCATGAAGGACATAAAAATGCCGCTTCCCTGAAATGCCGAGTTGGTAAAGATCAGAGATTTCTCGAATTCAAGGTCTATTTTACCTTTGTTATCGTAGTAAAGAGCTCCTCCAAGTTCGTATCCCCTATTTTGAGTAAATGTACATTTAGAAATTTTGATGTGCATATTGTTGGGTGAGTCAAACTTGTCCAAAATGTAAATAGCTCCGCCATCCTGTCCTTCGTTAGCTATGAACTGGCTGTTAAGAATATCAATTTGACTTAACGAATTGAGGGAGTTGTTGTAAACATGCACCGCTCCACCGTAACTTCCGTAATTGTTTTCAAATAAAGTTTCATCGACCGTAACATTTCCGCCGACTATCTTCAAAGCGCCGGGTTTGCCGTACATTCCGCTGTTACCCCGGAATATACAATTGTGGATGACTGCATTTGACTGCATCAGTACAAGCGGCGTGTCTCCTGCTCCAATGAATACAGCATGACTGAATTCGTTCAAGGCGGTCGTGTTTTCCAGAATAATTCCGCCCCAGTTAGAATCAAGAGCATAATAGTTCGAGAAAAGTACAGGATTGCTGGGATCGCCGTAAACTTTTATTTCTCCCTGGACAGTAAGCGTCACCTGATTTCCGAAACCGACTCTGGTTCCCGCTTCAATAATAAGAACATCTCCAACCTGAACGGTGTAGTCGTCATTTAAGACGACATTTCCCCGCCATACAGTCGTATTGGACATGAGTGCAGTGAAGAGAAACGACACCGCAATTACCATTATTTTTTTCATAACCCACTCCCCGTTGTAAAATTACTGTGTAAGCGAATTCTTGATTTTTAACTCGTTTTTGTCAATTGAAGCCGGAGTTTTAACAACCGGAATATCAAAGTTGATGCCTGTATCTTCAACATACGGTATATCTTTCACTCCTTCTCTTGACGCAGTTACATAATAGAAGTATTTGTCTGATCCCGATGTGGATCCGGACCATGATGTCGAAGATGTGTTGGCAACTATGCTAAAACCGGCGTAAGGATTATCCGACCTGTAAATTGAATAGGAAACCGCATCCGGTACTCTGGACCATGAAAGCGAAACGGTTGTTGCTGAAATGACGCAGGATACATTCTGAGGAGCATAGAATTGCGATTCCTGCCAGAATTCGAATGCTCCTATATCGGGTGCACTGCCGTAATAATTTTCGCCGTAAACATGGTATCTTTCATCATATCTCCCGGTGTTAATACACTTTGAGTCTCTCCAGAGATAAAAATCATTTATTCTCGTGGACTGGAAAAGGGGATCGTCACTAAGTGTATTTTCCTCGTGATGAACTGATCCGGGGGAGATACTGCCGACAATATTGTTGTTGAGAAGTATGAGATTTTTTGAGTCTGAATGTATATCTGAATAAGTTTTAGGGCCGTAGAAAATGTTGTTTATTATTTCTATGAGATTGACGGTATTTTCGAAATAGATACCTTTGTTAGCATTGTAAACAGTGTTGTTGATGAATATTGAGTTTTCAGACAGACCGATGGCATAAAAACCGTATCTGTAACCGGATCCGCTATCAGAAAAACTTATAGCATTGTAGTGGGCGTTCACAAAGGAATTATCCACGGATAATGCGTGTATTTCAGTAGAACGATCATCGTTCGAGATAATCCGGTTATTATCTACTTCATACGACGAATTGTCAGTAAGGTGAATAGCTTTTCGTGCTGTTTTGTTTTTTGTCGCTTCCGAAACATTGAAACTGATAGTATTGTTGGTTATCCTTCCCGATGAAGAACCCAATGCTTCAATGCCGGTATCAGCATCTATAACAATATTATCTTCTATGTCAGCAAGACTGTTTTCTGTGACTATACCTTTGTTTGTAACGCCTTTTGTTGCTTCAACAGCATTGAAACTTACAGTATTATTTGTGATCCTTCCTTTCCTGGCAGCTTTTCCGTTCGCTTTTCCGCCTCCGAAATATATACCGATATTGAAATTATCTATTATGTTGTTCTCGATATATGCGTTTTCCGCATCGGCAGTTATACCTGTGAGTTCAGCGTTGAAATCGAAAAGGTATATGTGCGAATCTCTGAGGGTGAGATCTTTTCCCGGACTGATGCAGGAAACTGCCATATTGCTGAATCTGGCTCCGGTACAGTCCATGCTGTTGACGCGTAGTATATTATAAGGAAGTTCTGATCCGTTAGGGTCCGGCAGTCTCTGGATCCTTGTTGTGTAGAGATCACCTATTTTGGCCCCCTCCGTTACAAGAGATTCTATGAATATTTCAGGATCATACGGCTTGGATGCTATGAATATCTGACCTCCGTCCTCGATCCTCAGTTCTGTTAATTCAACAGTTTCTTTGTACTCCCGGGTGTTCAGGAGTACTGTTTCGCCTCTTTTTACCAAAACGGATACCGGTTTTGTGTAGATTATTGTTTCAAAAATCGATGTGGTCGCCTCGTTTGTATTTCCGTATGCCCCCATGTTTACTATAGTTCCGTCAGGCTCAACAGAGGGTATTTTGGGATCTCCGGCATCAACACACGGGGATTCAAGAGAAAGCCGGTAATCTCCGCGCAGAAAATTACGGTAGGGCAAAGCACCGTGATTTTCAACCTTTCGCATGAACATCGGATCGCCTTCGATGTTCCCTGTGCCTTCAATTTTTGAAGTGAAATTCGAGTAGGATATAAAACTGCCCGGATAGGTGTAAGGTATTGTAGCAACATCTGAAATCTCAGACCCGAGATAGTTGTTGTAGAATATCATGTTCCTCATTTCAAAGAGGTTGCCGATTTTATCATCAAATTCAATAAACAGTCCGCCCGCACCGCTTTTACCGTCAGTATTATGGTTGTTCACTATGTCGTTATTCTCGAAAATGATATTCTCAATGTTTTCTGTCAGTCCAGTTCTGTACAAAACTCCGCCCGATTTTTCTGACGAGGTGTTATTGGAAATAATATTATTTGTAAAAATGTGTTCGCCGGTTCCTTTTTTTGAAATATGCTCCACATAAAGACCGCCGCCGCTCCCGGATACATTGTACATTATCTTGTTTCCGATGAGAGAAACGGAATGCCCCTGACCTGTAATTATGCTTATTCCGCCGCCATTTCCTGTGTATAAGCCTTTCAAATCACGAACAGTATTTGAGATTATGTTATTTTCCTGTATAAGAATGTTTGATTTTATCCCTTCCTCATTATCAAGTTCCTCTATGTAAACAGCTCCCCCTCCAACGGATTTCTCACCCTCCACTCTATTGTTTATAAAAGTGTTCTTGAAAAATTTGACATTCGCCAAATATGTATCGCTGTTAAGTATTGAGACAGCTCCTCCGTGCTGTTGTGCGGTATTGTTCTCGATAATGCTGTGTTCCAGAGTCAATGCCGAATTATCAACGAAAAATGCACCGCCTCTTGAAGATTCGTTGTTGTGGATCCTTGTGTTTCGGACTTTAACTATCGAATTAGACAGATCAATACTGCCTTTTCCGTCATTTCTGATGATATTTTCTATAACGCAGTGCTCTATCCGCGAAGTATCCTGATCGGCCTTAATAAAATCTATACCTCTCCAGAAATCATTGCCTCCGGATTCCGGTTCATAAGAAGTGAGTCTTATAGGATCTTTTTCAAGTCCCTGAGCCAGAAGTATTCCGCCGTCAATGATCAGTTTGGCATCTGAAGCAAATCTTACAACTGTACCGGGCATTATCTCCAGTACTTTCCCTTCTTCGACAATATGATCTTTTTTTACATCAACATAACCCTGCCATATCTGACCGAGTAACGCGCTTCCGGCTGAAAAAACACACAGAATCAACAATGTTATTTTTCGCATTTTGAACCTCCTTTTTAAACTACAGAGGAAAAATATTACAAAGGATCTCTTTTTGCTGTGACCCGTGTCACAACACATCTACAATAACAAATAAATTGTTTTTATGCAACAAAAAAATAGTTTATTTTCGAGATCCGGTATCACCCGCCGATGAATTCAGAAGCAGTACAGCAATAACTCCTGTCAGCATTATCAGGATCTGAACAAAAAGGCCTTCTGCGGAAAATTCAGGAATAATATTAATTTCCGATATGATAAATTCCCTTGACCCTATAACCTCTTTTTCCAGAACTTCCTTCCACGGCCATATTTTGCGCAGGGAACCGGCCATAAAACCTGTAAGAACGGCAAGGGTCGTACACCTGTAGTTTTCAATCAGCCACTTTAAGAATCGTGCAAAAGCAGCAAGGCCTGATGCGCATCCTATACAAAAGATGATTATAATGACAAAATTTCCGGGATTGAAAGGATTTTTTAGTGTGCCGGTGATAAACTCATATTTTCCGAGAAGTAATAATATAAAAGCTCCACTGATACCGGGAAGTATCATTGCCATTATCGCTATAAAGCCGCTGAAAAAAATAAAGGTATAGGTCTCAGGGGTCGTTGCGGGTACTGCTCCTACGAGAAAGTAAGAAAATACTGTTCCGATAATGAAGTTAATCATTACTGAGATGTTTTTTTTATTGATATCCCTGTAAAGCACGAATATTGAAGATGCGATAAGTCCGAAAAAAAGACTGTATATATACGGCTGATGATGTATGAGCAAATGATTGATCAGTCTTGAGAGCAGCAGAATTGATATTCCTATTCCGGTGAATAGAACGAAGATGAATTTAAAATGAAATTTTGACAATGCGTCCTTAAATCTTAAGCGAAATATATCCCTGATAAGATCAGTGTTAAAAGATCTTATTGCATCTATGAGCTGGCCATAAATACCGGTTATCAGCGCAATGGTGCCTCCCGAAACCCCGGGAACTATATCTGCCGCTCCCATAGCCAAACCCTTTAAAAAGAGCTTGAACGAGTCCTTTACATTCCCGGGACCGGGATTTGAATTTATTATCTCACGAAATGTTTTTTCAGGCATTATGCTTCCTTCCTATTAGAGGGACAAAGTGACAGTCTGTCATCTCTTCTGTAATATATCCGTCCTCTTCTTTTTTTATGAGGGTCAGTTTATGAGAATCCTCTGAACCCAAAGGAATGATCATTCTTCCTCCGGGTTTCAGCTGGGCTAAAAGCACCTGCGGAAGGACCTCTGACCCGGCCGTTACCATTATACCGTCATAAGGTGCATTTGCTTTCCATCCTAAAGATCCGTCCCCTACAAATATCTGGACATTATCTGACCCTGTTTCAGATATGTTTTTTTTTGCAAAAGCAGCCAGCTCAGGGATCCTTTCTATAGAAATTACGAATTTGCACATTGTTGAGAGTATTGCTGCCTGAAAACCGGAACCCGTACCTATTTCGAGTATGACATCATTCCGGTTCGGTTTTAACAGCTGTGTCATTAGGGCTACTATATAGGGTTGAGATATAGTCTGACCGTAACCGATTGAAAGTGCTGAATCGTCATAAGAATGACCTTTGTCATTTTCACCTACAAAAAGATGCCTGTGTATTTTCTCGAAAGCACTGAGAGTATTTTTATCGACTATACCTTTTTTTTTCAGCTGATTGTTTATCATGTCTTTTCTGGCAAGATCATAGTTTATCATCGTAATTTATATCTCCAGTGTAAATTGATCTTAATTCTCCGGTTCTTTCATCAGTGATTACAAGACCTCCGTTGGAGTCTGTCATGCGTATTTTACCCGAGAATGATTCTTTTCCTGAAACGACACTGACTCTTCTGTTCAAAATCCCGGCTTCTCTGAACCATATTGAAGGAATGTCAGAGAGTTCTGTTGTACAGTATCGTTCAAAAACCTGATTAACGCATTCAATCAAAGAAATCTTAAATCCGGCGATATCCGGCCTGCTTCCGGATTCTGATTCGACAGTAGTCCACGGTTGTTCAATTTCTTTTTCAGGATCGAAGTTTAAAACATTCAATCCTATTCCCGATATAACTGAGTCGCCTGTGTGTTCCGAGAGTATTCCGCATATCTTTTTTCCACTGCAGAGTACATCATTTGGCCATTTCAGCTTTATTTTTGAATTAGGGATATATTTTAAAAGCAAAAATCTGACGGCGATAGAGAAAAGAAATGTTATCCTTACCGCATCAATCGGCTCATACATCTCTTTTAAGAGAAAAGAGCAAAAAACAGATTTGTCTTTTTCGCCTTGCCAGTTTCTGTTCATGCGACCCCTGCCGGATGTTTGTTCTCCGGAAAAAACCACAGTCCCGGTTTTTAATCCTGAAATATGTTTCTTCAGGTAAGAATTTGTGGAGTCAACAGTTTTAAGTTCCAGTATGTTATTGAAAGTTATAGATCTCACTCTTTATTCGTCTCGTAATTGCTGTAGGCGACATCATCTTTTTTCATCTGCTCAAGTATATCTATAATGTCCTCAACATCATCCTCGGTTACAACAGGCAGTACGGGGGTTCCTTCAGGGTAGGTCAGATATATTCTGCCGGTCTTAAGAACAACAGAACCCAAACCTTCAGATGCAGGCCGCTTCTTTTTTCTCATAACCAATCTCTTTTTCATACTCTCTTACAAAAAATACAAATACATCTTCCATATAATGTTTTTTCGATATTTCCCGAAGTTCATCGGGAGTACCTGCAGCAAGTAATTTGCCTTTGTTAATAATTCCGATACGGTCACAAAGTTTTTCGACCTCTCCCATATTGTGGGATGAGAATATTATGGTTTTACCTTCATTCTTTAGCTCAAAGATATGGTGGTGTATCTTCTGTGCTACGATAACATCAAGACCCGTGCTGGGTTCATCGAGTATAAGTACCGGAGGGTCGTGAACTACAGTTCGGGCTATTGAAGTCAGCTGCTTCATTCCTGTAGAAAGTTTTTCTGAGTATGTATCTGCATAATCCTGAATTCCAAAATGCGAAATCAGTTTTTCCACCCTTGTAACGAGTTCAGTTGAAGGATAATCGTTCAGTTGCGCAAAATAGCTGATTATTTCTCTGGGTGAAAGCCTGGGGTACAGGGCGGTAGTTGAAGAAAGGTAGCCAATGGATCTCCGTACCTTTTGCGGTTCCGAGACCGTATCGTATCCTGCGATAGAAATGCTTCCCGAGTCAGGTCTCATAAGGGTTGCCATCATTCTGAGGGTGGTTGTCTTGCCGGCGCCATTTGGACCGAGAAGTCCAAATATTTCTCCCGAGAAAGCTTCGAGGCTAACATTATCAACGGCTTTCACAAGTCCTCTTTGCGGGTCACTGAAATGTTTGCTCAGATTTTCTATTTTTACTTTAGTTTCCATTTAAAAAGTTTTCCTTTGATCTTTTTTGCAAGTGAGGTGTCAGAATAACCCATAAGTACCTCTTCGTCCAAAAGAAACGGAAGTATATATCGGTAAGCGGTAAAAGTCCAGAGAAAAGAGAAAATAGCCGTCTGTATAATAAATAAAGTATTAATATCTCCGGAAATGATCAGTTTCATTGCAAATGCAACATTTAAAACAGGAACTGCCGATATCAGAATTCCCGGTTCCAGAGCGGGTATTACAATAACTAGCGGTATGTATGTGACAGCAGCCATAAATGGTGATACAAGAACACTTCCTTCCTTTCTTTTTGATGCAAAACCGGCGGCTGTTACGAATATCAATGATATAAAAAAGGCTGTCAGGCATAATGAAACAAAAGAGAAGAATAAAGTGTTGAAACTGATTATTTTACTCCAGCCAATTCCTTCAATTCCCTGGTCAATAATACCCATAAAACTTCTAAATATCTGCATCATAAAAACTGTAAGAAATATGAAGTTTAAAGATCCGGCAAGTATTCCGTAAATGGATACTGAAATAAACTTCGATATCATAATCACCTTTCTTTCAACCGGTAAAGTGAGGGTTGTTTCGGATGTCTTATCCTCGCTGTGTCCTGAAGCAAGCTCAACAGAAGCGGCAACACATGATCCGAGTATCGACATAATTGAAAACAGTGGTACCAGAAGTGAAAGTATCTTTAGTATAACAACAACGCTCTCATCACCTTCTGTATCATTCATCTCAATGTTGTAAACCTGAAAATATTCAGGTGTATAATCATTTTCCTTCACGATTCTATCAACTGAGGATCTGTAGTATTTTGAAAGGGATTTTTCAATCTGAGCTGACATACTTAAAAGAGAAGAGTTTGAGCTGTCGACATAAACTTCAAAATACGGCAGTCCCTGTTGTGACCGGACAGTTAAATAAATATTGTCTGTATCAGCCTGTTTAAAAAAACCGGGTTCGATGATCAAATTATTAATGGCTGACAACGAGTCTTTAAGGTCGCCAAATTCTGAAGTTTCAGAATGATACTTAACCGTTATGACGGTGTTTTCCGAAAATGCCGTTCGCAGGAGCATGAATTGAGTAATACCCCAATATATTAGAGGGTAAAAGATCAGCGGAACCAACAGAACCATCAGTCCGAGCATTTTGTTGCGGAGAAGGTCTTTTAAAAATATGATAACGAGTGTCTTCATTTACCGGCTAAATATAAATCAGTTAGGTTTCAATATCAACGCAATAATCGGCAATTATCGAAGAAGGTTTTTTTTCTGCGGTCACGGGATCTTTTGCGTATGCACTGTAATTATCTGTGAAATTTTCAATAACTGCGGTGTCGAATCCGGAAAGAACGGCGTTTTCCCCCAGCCCTTCGTTCCTTTCAGAAACATTTCTGAACAAAAGTACGGGTTTGCCGAGGTAAAAACACTCCTCCTGATTGCTTCCGCCGTCAGAAATGACGAAAGATGAATTCTTAATGAGTTTTATGAAACGGAAGTAATCATATCTCTGACGGAGTTCAAGTCCCGGCAGGATCTGAAGCCGTTTTATCAGTCCGTATCTATTCAGCTTTTTCTCAGTGATCTTGTGAAGTATGAAGACTATCTTTATTTTTTTCGAAATTTTTTCTATAAGGCGGACTATCTTTTCGAGATGCTTCCTGTCCCTGACATTTTCGAACCTGTGAAGCGTTGCAACGGCATACCTTTCCTTAGGGATCACTACATTGGAAAGTGCATCAATTGCCGGTTCGGCTTCTTTAAGAGAATCAAATAGAGTGTTCATGCCCGTGTCTATCTTTATACCCTTGTATTTTTTCAAATTACTGATGGCCCGGCTGCCGGGGCAGAACATAACATCTGAAAGCCTGAAAGTCATCAGCCGAAAAATCTCTTCGGGAAAAGGTTGGAGTACATTAAATGACCGCAGGCCAGATTCGATATGTCCGACTTTAATCCCTGCGAATTTACCCATTAAGGCTCCGATAACCGTACTCAGCGTGTCTCCGTGAACAAGAACGATTCCTTTTTTGTCATTTCCGAAAATTTCTTTACGGGATTTGAAGGCCTTATACAAAAGCTTAAACGACCATAATATCATTTGCCCGACAGAGATTATGTCTTTTCCGTCATAAAGCTTGTGGTCGGGTTCTTTGATAGAAAAATTTGCAAGGATGTCATCTATTGTTTCTCTGTGCTGTCCGGTCGAAATATAATTATATTTGATCCCGCGGATAGTCAGTTCCTTCATGACTGGTGCGGTTTTGATAAGCTGAGCTTTTGTTCCGATAACAAAATGGATCATTTCTTTAATCCTCTTCAACTTTATCGTATCTCAAAGTGGCTATCTGTTCGGAAAGGAGGCCGATGAGGAAGATAATTACGCCCACGCTTATGAGGAATATGGAGAACTGAGTATATCTGAGTCCGAGAAGAACTATTTTGTAGAACATGTGGGCAAGTCCAGCCGTTACGAAACCGAGGCTTACCGGAAGAAACACTTTGAGAGGGGAGAACAGGATAGCGATCTTGATTATTATCAGAATGAACCGGAAGCCGTCGCGCAATATCTTTATTTTACTTTTACCGATCCTTTTTTTAGCTATGATGGGGCAGTATTTAAGATTGTACCCTGCTTTGATCACGGCGAGAGTTGAAGTGGTGGGATACGAGAATCCGTTGGGGAACATATACAGGAATTTTTTGATCACCGATGTTCTAAATCCGCGGTATCCGCTCGTGAGGTCTTCGATCTTAATGTTCGTAACATAGGTCGCGAGACTGTTGTAGAACCTGTTTGCCATATTTCTGTGAAATGAGCCGTGGGACGATTCTGTTCTGGCTCCGATCACGCAGTCATATACTCCGAGATATTCTGTTATCTTCAGAATATCTTTGATGCTGTGCTGACCGTCGGCGTCCATCATTACCACGAATTCCTTTTTGGCGTTCCTTATACCGGTTCTTACAGCCGAACCATTTCCCTTGTTGTAAGGATGAGTGACTATTATAACATCATCAAACCCGGAAACTATCTCTGCGGTTCTGTCAGTCGAAGCATCGTTTACCACAATTATCTCATAGTCGGAAAAATTCTGCTTCATGAATCCGGTTATCTTTTTCAGCGATGACGAGATCGCCTTTTCCTCATTATATGCGGGAAGAACAAGTGTAACAGGTTTGTCTATCATATATCTATCCTTGCCTGAAATATTTTTTAACATTTTCGATCACATACTCTGTCTGTTCTTCAGTCATTTCCGGATAAACGGGCAGAGAAAGAATTTCATCAGCTATTTTTTCAGTTACAGGAAGGTCACCTGTCTTATATCCGAGTTCTGAAAAAGCCGGCTGCAAATGAAGAGGTACCGGGTAATGAATTCCGGCAGAAATCCCTCTCTCTTCAAGATATCTTTTGAGGTCATTTCTTTCGGGCGTCCTTATTACGATCAAATGGTTAGATGAGACGGCAGACGGCTCCAGTTCGAAGAACGAAACGGAGTTCTTAAGACTTTTTTTGTAAACATCCACAGTCTTTTTCCGCTTTTCATTCCAGAGAGCGAGATGTCTCATCTTAACATTAAGAACGGCGGCCTGAATATTGTCCATTCTGGCATTAGTGCCGCAGACCAGATGTTCGTATTTCGACATTCTTCCGTGATCCGAAAGCATCTTGATTTTTTCGCAGAGTCCACGATCATTCGTCACAACTGCTCCGGCATCCCCGAAAGCCCCCAGATTTTTTCCGGGATAAAAACTGAACGATGTTGCATAAGCGTAGCTTCCAACTGTCTTATTTTTGTAGGAAGCGAGGTGGGACTGGGCAGCGTCCTGAATTATAAAAACATTTTCGCCCGCCGCGGCTTTTACCGCGTTATGGTCTGCCGGCTGACCGTATAGGTCAACAATTATGACAGCTTTCGTTTTGACATTAAGTGAACTTTTCACGCTTTCCGGGTCAATAAGAGCGGTCTTTTCGATACAGTCAGCGAAAACAGGTTTCGCGCCGCAGTTGGCTACAGCTTCGGCGGTAGCTATGAATGTATGTGACGGAACTATTACCTCGTCTCCCGGTCCTATGCCTAAAGCTTTTAAGATAAGCTCAAGTGAAACGGTACCGTTCGCTAAACCTGCACAACATTCCGCATTGCATTTCAATGCCCAGTTCTTCTCGAAATCATCAAGTTCCCGGCCTTTGACAAATGCGGTATCTCCGATCACTGAAAAAATCTTTTCATCAATTTCTTTTTTTACAGACAGATAATTTGCTTTAAGATCTACAAGAGGTATTTTCATAATGAAAGCCGTTTTAATTCAAGTGCAATTTCGAAAACAGATTCGGCATATGTTCTGCTGGTATTATATCTCAGAATCAGCCTTTCGATATCTTTCTGATTTTCTCGGTTTAATTCATAAAAACGGTTCCAACCGTTATGATTAAGAAAGTTTCCTATACTCATTATTGCATCTTCCATGTTGGAAAGATCTGCTTTACCGTCGCCGCTGCCGTCAACAGCAAGGTGAAGGTTGAAAGGCATGAACTGTGTAAATCCCAAAGCTCCGACAAAATTACTTCTAAGGCCGGATACGGGCATCTCATTAGTCAGTGTATATTTAACGATGTTTAACAGACTGCTTTCCGCAGAAGTTTTCAGTCGGTTTATTCGCTGACCTGCCCTTATCTGGTCATCTTTATCCTCATAATAGTTTTTTATTGCAAAAAGTGACTGGCCCAGCAGAACCTCGAAAGGATTATAATTTAACGGTACTCTGCCTAAATTGGTTTCTATTCTCAAAATAGCGATTATGATCTCAGCATTTACCTTATACTTGTTTTCAGCTCTTTTTAAAACATCGGAATAGGTTGCAGAAAAACTCAACAGATCGTCAAAATCGAACTTCTTAATATCAAATGTGTCTGCTATCATCTGCTCCTCAATGGAACGGGGTCGGTAATAAAAATGTACGGGTTCAAAGCGGATTCTTTCAATGTTTAAAAAAAGAGAATCTATCCTTGAATCCTGAATACCCGACTCTCTGGTTTTTTTAATAAGATTTCTGTAAACATCAGTTTCTTTAAAATCTTTAAGAGAGAATCCCGAAAAGTGTTTACGCATTACAGCATATTCTATCCTGAATGCTATATACTCAAGGACCGTTCTGTCATCCCATCTTCCCAAACGGTTGTTAAAATAAGGTGATGTCATCAGATCTTCAATTGAATAGCTCAGAGTTTTAAGAGTGTCAATTCTGTTTGAAAGCCTGAACCTTGCTGTGTTGTGATCTAAGGTTGCATAGAAAATTTCTGAAATAGTTTCCGGGATATTATTTCTGTCGAGTTTCATAGATAAAACTTTTGAATAGATTGAATCCCTCATACGGTCAAGTTCCGAATTGTCTTTTTCGTAAAAATAGCCTGATCCGATTAAAGCAGAGTGATTAATAACAATTATTGTCAAAATGACCGATAAATTTAATCTGCATGATCTGAAATATGAAAACTGCATTTTTTCACCCTTCACTTAAGTTTACTGATTATAAAAAAAAATCTACTGTATATCAACATTAAAATGTCTCTTTCTTTTTCAAATAAAACTGTTTGACTTAATATCTTTAATACGATATATTTTAGACCTGTTTTAAACTTGACAAGGAGTCTTTATGTTCGATCTTCAGAAAATGTTCGCCTCTCTACTGGAAATGGGAGGTTCGGATATCCATCTTAAGGTTGGTATTAAGCCTATATTCAGGATCAACGGGGAACTCGTGGACTGGGGTGACGAACCGATCGGAATGGATGAAATGAACAATATAGCCGATGGTTTAATGGGAAAAAAGGAAAAAGAGACATTCATAGAACAGAAAGAGGCGGATTTCGGATTCGGCGTAAAAGGTGTCGGAAGATTCAGGGTGAACATATACAAACAAAGGGGAACGATAGCCATTGCCATCAGGGCAATACCTTTCGATATTATGGGGATCGATGAACTGCATCTGCCTGATGTATTAAAAAAAATATGTTCGGCACCGAGGGGATTGATCATTGTTACCGGAACTGTTGGATCCGGAAAGTCAACGACCATAGCTGCCATGCTTGAATATATTAATCAAACACGCCGTACCAATATAATTACAATCGAGGATCCTATTGAGTTTCTTTTCCGGGATAAAAAATCCATTATACATCAGCGTGAGGTCGGAAGTGATACAGATTCATACAACGGTTCTCTGAGATATTTACTCAGACAGGATCCGGATATTATAATGATCGGTGAGATTAGGGATCCGGAAAGCATGTATACCGCAATCAGAGCAGCAAATACAGGTCATCTTGTTTTTACAACACTGCATACAACTGATGCCTTGCAGACGATAAACAGGATACTTTCTTTTTTTCCGGGTGATCTGCAGAATGAAGTCAGGAATCTTTTGTCAGTGACTCTCAGAGCAATAATATCACAGAGACTCATACCTACAAGAGACGGGAAGGGACGAGTTCCTGCAACCGAAATACTCGTAAATAATGAGACTGTAAAAGAGGCTATTATCGATCCTTCCAAATCGCATGATATTAAAATGTCGATCGAAAAAGGAGAAACTATTTATGGTATGCACAGTTTCGATCAGAGTATATTCAGACTCTATGACAAGGGTCTTATTTCTTATGAGGATGCATTAAAGGGAGCTTCAACTCCAACAGATTTTGAAAGAAGACTGAAAGGACTTGATTCTTCAGACAGCAACAATTTTGAATTGGGTGATTACAGAACCAGTTAAACTAAAAGGGAGATTTATATGTTGATTCCAGAAAATGTTCTTTTTGCCGAATCCCACGAATATGTCAGGGTGGAAAACGGCATTGCAACGATCGGCCTTTCCGATTATGCTCAGCAGCAGCTGGGTGATATTACCTATATTGAGCTGCCTGCAGAAGGAGATACCGTATCAAAAGGTTCAAGCGTTGGAGTAATCGAAGCGGTCAAGGCGGCGTCTGATCTGTATTCGCCAATATCAGGTGAAATTGTCGAGATCAACAGCGAACTTGAGAGTGCTCCTGAGCTTGTTAATCAGGACTGTTACGGACAGGGTTGGATTCTTAAAATAAAGATCAGTGAAGAATCAGAACTTTCAGGTCTTATGGATAATCAGGCCTACAAAAAACATGTAGAATAAAAATACCAGAGAGAGACAAATGCCTTATATAAGCAATACTGAAAAAGACAGGAAAGCTATGCTTGACGAGATAGGCGTTAAGAATTTTGACGATCTTTTAAAGGATATCCCGGAAGAATTCCTATTCAAAGGCAGGCTCGGACTTGGAAAAGGACAAAGCGAGCTTGAAGTCACAAAATCAGTAAGGAAAATTGCAGGATCGAACAAAAATACAGCCGACTTTATATCTTTTCTTGGCGCGGGTTCTTATGACCATTATGTTCCCGCGGTTGTCCCATACCTGATATCAAGACCTGAATTTCAGACTGCCTACACACCTTATCAGGCAGAAATAAGTCAGGGTACCCTTCAGAGCATATACGAATATCAATCTCTGATATGCTGCCTCACAGGAATGGATGTCAGCAATGCGTCAATGTATGACGGTGCTTCTTCAATGGCGGAAGCGGCTATTCTTGCTTGCAGGCATACCAGAAGGAACCGGATAGTTATCGCTTCAACTGTAAATCCGGGATGGATAGATGTTGTAAGGACTTTCGTATCATCATTAAAATACGAAGTCGTTATCGCCGGAGTTGAATCCGGGGCAGTTGAAGAAGGATCGCTTAACAGCGTTATTGACGATAATACGGCTTGTGTGATAGTTCAGAATCCGAATTTTTTCGGAAATATTGAAGATTATACAGGATTGTCCGATTATATTCATTCTAAAAAAGCTTTGTTTATTGTTGCGATAGATCCAATAAGTATCGGTATTCTGAAAAAACCTTCTGAATACGGTGCTGATATTGTTGTAGCAGAAGGCCAGCCTCTTGGTTTGCCGCAGTCTTTCGGCGGACCTTATCTCGGAATTTTCGCTACGACAAAACAACTTATGCGAAAAATCCCCGGAAGAGTTGTCGGTGTCACAAAAGATGTTGACGGCAAAAGAGGGTTCGTACTTACCATGCAGACAAGAGAACAGCATATAAGAAGAGATAAAGCAACTTCGAATATATGTTCGAATCAGGCTTTATGTGCTTTGGCTTCAGGAGTCTATCTCAATACAATGGGAGAGCAGGGTCTTCGGGAAGTGGCTGAGAACTGTTACAGCAGAAGCCGTTATCTGGCATCAAAGATCACAGAAACAGAAGGTTTTCAAATGCGCTATAAAAAGCCCTTCTTCAAGGAATTTGTTGTAAAGACAGAATATCCCGTAGCGGAAATTCTTACCGGAATGGCAGGTGAAGGTGTATTTGCAGGAATAGCCCTTGAAAGATTCGGGATGGCTTCGGATGAATTCATTGTTGCTGTTACAGAAAAAAGAAGCAGAGAAGAGATGGATCATTATGTTTCAGCTCTGAAAAAAGTGGTGAGAGAATTGTGATATTCCGGAATATGTCAGTTAAAAAGCGGCGAATTCGTCGCTTTTTATTTCGGGGAGAAAATTATGAGTCATAAGCCGCTTCATTATGTTGAATATTTTTTCATGCTGGTATTCCAGTTGATTATCAGATTACTGCCTCTCAGAGTTGTAGTTTACGGCGCATCGTATTTTGCAGGTTTCTTAACATTTTTTTTAAAATTCAGATATGATGTCGCTGTAAAAAACCTTTCTTCTGCTTTTCCGGAAATGAGCGGTTCGGCAAAAAAAAATATCATCATTCAAAGTTATAAAAATATCCTCATCTACTCATTTGAAAGTTACAAGTACATGTACATAAGTGCAGATGAAAAGAAAAAAAATCTTCGAATTGATGCAGATTCAGACGAGCTTCTGTCAGCAATAAAAGAAAAAGGAAAGGGATGCGTTGTCGTCGGAGGTCATTACGGTTTCTTTGAAGCCGGCGGTCATTATGGTGTTTCAAGAGGTCTGAAATGTGCCTATGTAGTCGCTAATCAAAAAAATAAACTTACAGAAAAGTTGATAGACATACCGAGGGAAAGATCCGGACTTACTGTCATTCACAGAAAAAACATGATGAAACTTTTCAGATCTTTAAAACAAAACTATTTTGTCGCCCTTTTATCTGATCAGAACGCTGGAAGAAAACATGGTGTCTTTGTTGAATTTTTCGGAAAACAGGCCTCAACTCATAAAAACCCTGCGGTTATTTCACTTAAGTATAATATCCCTATGATAATCGTGAACACTGTCAGAAGGAAAGATGATTTGACTAAACACGATCTCTCATTTAAGAAAATACCATTTGATGATATTATCTCCGAAAATACTGATTTTGAAAGCAAGGTAATAAAACTGGTTCAGAGGTATACCAGAGTCCTTGAGGATCAGATCAGGACCGACCCCACACATTACTGGTGGATACACAAACGCTTTAAGACACAACCTAAAAGATCAAAATAAAAAAGCTTCAGTGCTGAAGCTTTTTTATCATATTAAATTCCCGACAATCAAACAGAAATTGTTTTTCCTGCTTTAATGCATGAAGTGCAGGCTTTGATCTTCATGCTTTCATTGTCTTTCTTTATCCTTACAGGCTGAAGATTAGGAAGGAACACTCTTTTCGATCTTCCTGTTACATTCAGGCCTATTCCGCCTTTTTTCTTGGCCATTCCTCTTCTGCAGTATGATCCGCCGAAAACCGGACCCTTTCCGCAAATTTCGCATACTCTGGACATTTTAACCTCTTTATTTCAATTAATAATCAAAACCAAACTCAGTCGAGACCCGGAAATATAATATTACCCAAAAGTTTATGCAATAAAAAAAATAAAATATAAATTGACATTTATACATTAAAAATATAGTATTCAGCAAAAATTAACGGAGAAGCAATTGAAAGTAATTATTGTAGGGGGTGTCGCGGGAGGTGCTTCTGCTGCCGCGCGCCTGAGAAGACTTGACGAACACGCACAGATCGTGATATACGAAAAAGGGGATTATATTTCCTACGCCAATTGCGGCCTTCCTTATTATATAGGAGAAGTGATCACCGAACGGGACAAACTTCTTCTGAACACTCCTGATTCTTTCGGAAAGGCTATAAACGCTGAGATAAAGACAGGGCATGAGGTGATATCTCTCGACGCATCAAAAAAGGCCGTGAAGGTAAAAACCGCTTCAGGAAAGATTTTTGAAGACAGTTACGACAAGCTGATACTCTGCCCGGGTTCAGTGCCGGTACAACTGCCCGTCGAAGGTACCGAACTCGACAATGTCTTCACTCTCTGGACCATCCCGGACACAGACAGGATCAAAACTTTCGTTGACGAAAAGAAACCTGCTTCGGCAGTCGTGGTGGGCGGAGGCTTTATAGGGCTTGAAATGGTCGAGAACCTCGTTCACCGCAGGATCGCCGTCTCGCTTGTCGAGCTTGCTGATCAGGTGATGAGCCCCTTCGATTTTGAAATGGCCCAGGCCGTTCACAAAGAACTTGCCGGCAACGGGATAGACCTGTTTCTCGGCAACGGTGTAAAAAAGATAGAAAACGACGGCAGCAGGACCAGACTTGTTCTTTCAGACGGCACAACCATACTGACCGATCTTGTTATATTGAGCCCCGGAGTAATGCCGCGGACCGGATTTCTGAAAGATTCGGGCATAAAACTTAACTCCAGAGGCGGCATAGTTGTTGACGAAAGGATGAAAACATCCTTCGAAGATGTTTATGCGGCAGGCGACGCTGTGGAAATAGAGGGTTTTCTGACAAAAGAGCCAGAAATGATCCCTCTTGCAGGTCCGGCCAATAAACAGGGAAGAATAGCCGCCGGCAATATCTGCGGCGTTGACTCAACCTACCGGGGCACCCAGGGTACGGCTATCGCGAAGATCTTCGATCTTACCGCCGCTTCTACCGGGTTGAACGAAAAACGGCTCAAGGAGCGCGGCAAAGTCCCCGGAGCGGACTACGAGACAGCCGTCATCCACCCCAAGTCGCATGCCTCCTATTATCCCGGCGCGATGCCCATGACAATAAAACTGATATTCTCGCTGCCGGAAACAAAGATCCTCGGAGCCCAGATATACGGCTACGACGGGGTGGACAAGAGGACCGATGTTATCGCCTCGGCGATAAGACTCGGTGCGACCGCTGACGACCTTGCCGAACTCGAGCTCGCCTACGCTCCTCCTTATTCTTCGGCTAAAGATCCCGTAAATATGGCAGGCTTTGTGGCCTCGAACATCGCTAACGGCAAGGTCAGAACGGTCTCATGGGACAGGATAGCAGGGATCGAAGATCCGGTCTTTCTTGATGTCAGGGAGCAGATCGAATTCGATTCAGGCTCCATAGACGGCGCAGTACTGATACCTCTCGGCGAACTGAGGAGCAGGTTATCCGAACTTGACCCGGACAGGAAATACATCGTTTTCTGCGCGATCGGATTGAGGGGGTATCTCGCCTGCCGGATTCTCTCTATGAACGGTTTTAAGAATCTCTGGAACCTGAACGGCGGGATTACTGTCTATAAGAACGCTTTATGGAAATACGAAAGGCAGGAAAACGACCCGCCTGCAGAAACAAAAAATTCTGACGGAGCTGATGATATGGCCACTATTTTGAACGATATGCATAAAGGGGAAGTACTCAGACTTGACGCCTGCGGGCTTTCCTGCCCCGGACCGGTACAGGCGGTCTTTACAAAAGTCGGCTCTATGAACGAGGGCGATGTAGTTGAAGTAATTGCCACAGATCCCGGTTTTAAGACCGATATCGCCTCCTGGTGCAGAAGGACGGGTAACACCCTTCTTGATGTAAGATCGGAAAACAAGATCATCACGGCGAGGATCAGAAAGGGTTCCCTCGAAGCCAAGATCGGCAGCCTTTCAGCCGCCGGAACCGCCCTTCAACAGCCGCGCGGCAACGACAAGACCATCATCGTTTTTTCCGGCGATCTAGACAAAGCAATAGCGTCTTTCATCATAGCCGGCGGAGCTGCGGCGATGGGCAGGAAAGTTACAATGTTCTTCACTTTCTGGGGGCTTAATGTTTTGAGAAAAGAGGAAAAACAGAGCGTGAAGAAGGACTTTGTAAGCAGAATGTTCGGCATGATGATGCCGAGAGGAGCGAAAAAACTCGGTCTTTCGAAGATGAACATGCTCGGCGCAGGACCGGTCATGATAAAGGGGTTAATGAAAAAGCACAATGTTCCGCTTCTGGAAGATCAGATAAGATCGGCGGTCTCGGCCGGTGTGAACATTATAGCGTGCAGGATGAGCATGGACCTGATGGGCATAACGGAGTCGGAACTTGTTGAGGGCGTCAGCTTCGGCGGCGTCGCGGCTTACCTGGATGCGGCTGAGGACTCTGATATGAATCTTTTTATCTGAGGCTCCTGTAAATAGCTGCTTTAAACAGATAGCTGTAGTTTAGATATCCTAAAAACCCCCGGGATCTTTTTGCTTTCAGCTTTTCAGACCATACAAATAAAGGATTGAATATAACGGCTCCAATAAAAGAGTTTAAAAGGCTGTAGTGAATTTTCTTTTTAAACTGAGGATGTTTGTTGATCAGGTACTTTAGGTTGTTTCCCGATTTTTCAATCTGCTCGATCCATTCGTCCACATTTTTGTCGTGATAATGCTTTAAGCCTTCGGTTTTAAGAAAAGAAATCTTACCCTGATTTGATTCTATTCGCAGTCCCAGTTCAGGATCTTCCCAGCCGTAACTGCAAAATTCTTCATCAAATTTTCCAATACGATCAAAGAAATCCTTTTTTATGCTGCAGAAGGCTGTTGTAAAGTAGTTACTTCTGAATTTGCTTCTGAATTTTTTTTTGTTAGCTCCCCGTGTATTCAAAAATTCGTTCAGAAATGAATATTGGCCGTCGCTTCTGACATTTGTTACATTGCTGAAGACAGCATCATATCCTTTTTTGTATTCATTAATGTATGCGTCAAATATATTTTCATTAACCTCGATATCGTCATCAATAAAAAATAGAATAGGAAAATTTGCGGCAGCCGCTCCCGCATTTCTGGATTTAGCTCTTCCGAGATTCTTTGTGTTTTTTAAAATAATAACTCTTTCATCATAAAATTCTGGTATTTCGGATCCCGGACTGTCATTTACTACAATAATTTCAATAACTTCTTTTATATCCAGACTGAGAATTGATCCGATTGTTCTTTTAAGGGCATCTGGTCTGTTATATGTCGGAATTACTATCGAGAACACCTGTTCTTTCCTTTTTCAGCTTGTAGAAATATGCCGTGACGAAAGTCATGGTAAAAAAAGACAGTATGACTTTCCAGTCTCTGTTGGGGAGTGTAAATCTGAATATGAGATGATTGGGGATACTTAGAATACAGGCGGTGAACAGGATGATTTTTTGATCTGTTCTTTTGAATGATATCTTTTCGAATATCTGACCGAGAAGAAGAAAAAATACAGGGAAAACGGGGACTATGAGTCTTTGGGTGTCACCTGCAAGGAAAGAGCTCAGTACATATATTACGACGAATAGAAGAAAGTGCGTATTGTATTTTAAAAAGTTTATGGTAGTTTTGAAGAATACCAAAGGTATAAGTGTTAAAGGTATGAAGGTGTCGATCATTCTGTAGTATGTCACCGGATCAAGAATTTTATTGGAATCGTTAAATCTCACTTTGCCCAGAGAATAAGCAAGGCCGGAATCAGCGCCTGATTCAGTTACTATGAGAAATCTTAACGCGACGAACATTATAACTGCCGGCAAAACGGACATGATCATCCTAATTCCTTTTTGCATGTCTTTGAGCATTATAAGGTAGTAGAAAAGTGCAGGGGGGACTAAAAAAAGCACAGTTTCCCTGTTCATAACCCCGACAGTCAGCAAAATGGACATTATAATAAAATCATTTTTTTTAAGAGCCAGAAAGAATAGAGGTATGATTGCATGGGTCAGAAGGTCGTGGACATCATAAAAATACCATGCTGGAAAACCGAAAGTATGCCTTCCGGCAATAAAAAGTATTGAAAGGTACAATGAAGTATCATCCTTCAACCCGTATGCTCTTAAAAAAATAAACAGGATGAGTGGAACGGACAGGGACATTACTATTGTCATAATATGGAAGCCGGTATCTATGCTGAAAGGCATCAGGCCTGCCATGTAAGGAAGAAGTATCCTGTATCCGAAATTTCTGGAAACAGTTGTATCAAAACCGGGTGAGGCGATTGCCATCTGTCTGTAATTCTGTATATCCGGTATCTCGTTAAAAGGTGCGTTTTCAATATCAATTTTTCCGTAAAAAAACATCATCGAAGCAGAGATAACGATCAAAATCAGATAAGGATTTTTCATGACGACAAATATAAGCTAATGAATAAATAATAAAAATAAAAATTTTAAGAATAAAATTCTTTCAAAGTTAACAGGCAGGCCTTATATTTACCTGCAGTAATAAACCCCGGGGAGAATTATGAAGATAAACACGAATCCGGTCAGAGGTATGAAGGATTTTTTGCCGGACGAAGCAGAACTCAGAGAGAAGGTCAGAAGAACCATAATTGATACATACACATCATTCGGATACAGAAAGATAGAAACACCGGTGCTTGAACATCTTGAGCTTTTGACGGGCGGGGACGGCGGCGAGAACGAAAAACTTATCTTCAAGGTACTCAAAAGAGGCGAAAAGCTTGATATTTCCAATGCGAAGGAAGAGAACGATCTTGCAGATTCAGGACTCAGGTTTGATCTGACAGTGCCGCTTACGAGGATATATGCCAACAATCAGGGAAATATCCCTCTTCCGTTCAAGGTCATCCAGACTGATAATGTATTCAGGGCGGAACGACCGCAAAAGGGTCGTTACAGGCAGTTCATGCAGTGCGATATTGACATAATCGGCGAGAAAGATATTATTGCCGAGATAGATCTGCTCATGGCATCCTCGCAAGCACTTCTCAATATCGGATTCGAAGATTTCACTATTAAGATCAACGATAGAAAAGTTTTACATGACTTGGCGAATAAATGGCAATTTGAAGAATATAATCATGATCAAGTATTTATATCATTAGATAAACTTGACAAAATAGGTATCGATGGTTTAAGGAAAGAGATGGAACTAAAGCAATTTCCTCAAGACGCAATAGAAGCTATGATAGCTGAAATACCATTCTTAGAAAGAGAAAATACAAGTTTTCTAACAGATGAAATGTTACATGTTATGGATGCACTCAGTCAATTTTCAGGAGGAAAATTTAAAATCGAATTCGATCCGACCCTCGTTCGCGGAATGGGATACTACACAGGAATGATCTACGAGATAAAAATAGAAGGATATCCGGGCTCGGTCGGCGGTGGCGGCAGGTACGATAAAATGATCGGTAAGCGAACCGGTAAGGATGTCCCCGCATGCGGTTTCTCGATCGGCTTCGAGCGGATCGTTGACATAATGCTTGGACAGGCGCAGGAAAAGCAGAAACAGGAAAAACTCGCGATAATTTTCGATCCCGAAAAAGATGATGCTAAGGTTGCATATCTAAGAGTAAGGGAACTTGAAGAAGAGAAATATAGCGTAATATCAGTTTTCAAAAAAGAAAAGAAGTATGGACGGCAGCTTAAAAAACTGTTTGAAATGGGATTTACTCACTACGGGGAGTTCTTTGAACACAATCTTTACAACATAATGCCGCTGGAATTGAAGGACTAATTGACAAATTCCTTAGAAAACTGCTGTGTATTCGTACAAAAGTTGTATTAAGTATGACCACAAATCAAAATAATACTTGACAACCATGCAAATTGAAAGTTATATTTGCAGTATGCATGGTTATGTAAAAAGAAATATTGAAGAATTTATAGTAGAATCGATTGATAACAATCCTGTTGTGGCTATTTTAGGTCCGAGGCAATGTGGAAAATCTACACTTGCTAAAGAACTATTAATGAGAATTGGAAATTCAATTTATCTTGACCTTCAAAGAAATTCCGACCTGAGAAGACTTGATGATCCGGAATTATTTTTCCAAAGTGCAAAAGACCAATTGGTGTGTATTGATGAAATACAGCTTAAACCGGAACTGTTTCCATTGATCCGCAGTATTGTTGATGAAAGTAATGCAAATGGCCAAATTTTAATACTGGGTTCTGCTTCAAGAGATTTGATCAGGCAAAGCAGTGAAACGCTCGCAGGCAGAATATCATATTCAGAGTTAACTCCATTTACAATTCACGAGGTTGAAAATTCGTTTGATGAAATACGGATATTATGGAACAGGGGCGGATTTCCGAGGAGTTATTTGGCGAAATCCGATAAGGTAAGCTTCAATTGGAGAATTGATTTTATCAGATCTTTTCTTGAAAGGGATATTCCTCAATTCGGAAATCCCGTTCAAGTATCAGCCGTGGGCAGATTATGGACCATGATAGCTCATATTCATGGTCAACTTCTAAATCTGTCAAAAATCGGAGATTCTCTTGGCGTGTCACATACAACAGTTAGAAATTATATTGAACTGCTCGAACAGACTTTTATGGTAAGAACGCTGAAACCTTATGAAGCTAATCTTAAAAAAAGAATGATCAAATCACCAAAAATATTTATCAGAGATACCGGAATATTACACGCTTTATTGGATATTGCAGATTTTAATGATCTGCTTGGTCACATTGTGATAGGAAATTCATGGGAAAGTTTCGTGATAGAAAATGTTCTTTCTGAACTACCTGATTGTAAGGGATATTTCTACAGGACTGCAGCAGGAGCTGAGATTGACCTGATTCTGCAAAGAGGAAACAAGGTAGTGGCAGTTGAGTGTAAATCTTCGATGGCACCGAATATTTCAAAGGGTTTTTACTCTTCCCTTGAAGACCTGCGGATCGAAGAAGGATATATAGTTGCACCTGTAAAAGAAAGTTATCCTGTTAAAAAGAATGTGTTTGTCGTATCTCTGCCAGAATTTATAGTTAAAATGAAAAAGAAGTTTTTATGAAAAACAGATTCGTCATACTGGGTGCAGGCGGGGTCGGAACTGCGATCGGTGCTGCTCTTGCGGAAAATTTTTATGAGGAGACTCTCCTCATAGGGAGAAAGGCGCATGTTTTCGCTTTGAACCTGAAAGGCTGTGAAATTACCGGATCTGTTCACAAGACGGTCAGGGCAAGAGCCGCCGAGGAAATAGATTTCCTTCTGGAAAATACTCTCCTGATCGTAGCTGTAAAAATAACGGTTCTCGAAGAGACGCTCAGGCAGATTCAGCCATATGTTACAAATACCACTTCGGTGCTGCTCGTACAGAACGGCTACGGGGTTAAAAATATTGCGAACAGAGTCCTGCTCGGCCTTGTTGATCAGGAGAGAGTTTTCCAGGCGATCGCTACCATGGGCGCGGTACTCGGTGCGCCCGGTCAGCTGGAGCTTTATCCGGGCGGACTGAAGGCGGAAAAAGCGTTCTCGGATTCGGTTTACGGAGATATATTCAGAGACACTTTCCTTGATTACAAAGTTACATCCGACCTTGAAAAAGCGATATGGATAAAACTCGTCATAAATTCTATCGTAAATCCGCTTTCAGTTATTTTCCGCGCAAAGAATAAGGTTATAGCTGAAGAACGACTGAACGAACTTAAAAATTCCATACTGCAGGAAGGTTTAAAGGTCGCAGCATCGGAGGGTTATGAAATAAATTTAACCGTCGGAGATATTAATGAATTTATCAGAAGCGATAACCGGACATCGATGCTTCAGGATTATTTTAAAAGGCGGCCAAACGAGATCAATTTCATCAACGGGGCAATAATAAGGGCAGGTGAAAAAAATGATATCCCTGTTCCGATCAATAAAACAATATTTGAACTTGTGAAAAATATGGAAAAGAACAGGGTCGAATCTAAAGAAGAGCAGAACTTGTAGGAAAACATTGAAAAATTCTTGACATTTAAAGCCTTTAATCTTATATTTGCCACGCCGCAATTTGCAGGCACCCGGGGGTATAGCTCAGTCGGTTAGAGCAGCAGACTCATAATCTGTTGGTCCGGGGTTCAAGTCCCTGTACCCCCACAAATTTTTTTAAGTTGGCGCACGCGCCAATTTTTATAATTTGGAGTTATTATGAAAGTATCTGAGGTTCTTCAAATACTGTCCAGAGAGATCATACCGGCCGTTAAGTGGAAGAACGACCCCTGCGGTCTTTTGGTCGGCAATCCGGAATCTGAAGTCAATAAGATACTGACGGCCCTGAATCCGACGCTTGAAGTAGTTCAGGAGGCCAAAGACAAAGGCTGCGGGCTTATTGTTTCTCATCACCCTCTGTTTAAGAAAAAAGTAGCTTCACTGGTTGAGGGAGATATGTATTCAGACATAATCAGGTGCCTGATCAGGAACGACATTTCTCTTATATCCTTCCATACATCCTATGATCTGCTGAAGGACGGTGTCAGCACTTTACTGGCAGAAGAGCTTGGGATGAAAAACATTGCTCCTCTGGTTCCGGTATCGGAACTTGATGAAGTTGAAGTGCACGAATTGTATAAAATCGTTGTTTACTGCCCACTGGAATTCGAGAGCAGGATTAAAAAAACGATACATAAGCATGGCGGAGCAACTATCGGTAATTACGATCATTGTTTCTTTTCTTCTGAAGGAACAGGTAGTTTCAGGCCCGGAAATCTGACCGATCCTTTTATAGGAAAGCCCGGAAAAATTGAGAGTGTTAAAGAAAAAAGAATTGAAACAGTGATACCTGAATGGAAAATAAATGAAGTTGTGGATGCCGTAAAGAGATCGCATCCTTATGAAGAGCCGGTTATTGATCTCTACAGAATATACACAGGATCCGGAAATTTCGGCCTTGGAGCGATAGGAGACCTTGAAAATAAAGTTACATTGAAGGATCTTTGCAGAACTGTTTCAGAAAAACTCCGAACTCAGAGCTTGAGAATAGTCACCGGAAAAAACAGCAGGTCAAAAAAGCTGGGCAGGATTGCTGTATGCGGAGGCAGCGGATCATCATTCTGGAAATATGCATTGGCGAAAGGAGCTGAGGTTTTTATTTCATCAGAATTCGGTCACCACCTTTATCAGGAAGCCTCATATCACATGAATATTATTGACGCAACTCATCACTCAACGGAACAATTTGTAAAAAAAGGATTAAAAGAGGTGTTGGAAAGATTCTTTGACGGGACAGTGTCAGAGTCTCTGAAAGATACAGACATTATAAAAAATATGGATCAAATTTAAAACCGGAGAAATAAAGAATGTCAGAAAAAATTAGCGAGAAACTGAATAAGATCGCAGAGCTTCAGTCCATAGACACCGGGATCAATGCTATAGAGAAATCAAAAGGAAATCTGCCTTATCTTGTTGATGAACTGAAAAAAGAGATCAATGAGATCAAAAGTGATATAGAAACTCTGGAAAATAACGGAATTGACCTGGACGAGAATCTGAGAGAGTCAAAAAACACGATAGAAAAATCAAAGATACTTCTTGAAAGATATAAGAGTCAGAGAAATCTGGTGACGAACAATAAGGAATACGAAGCGATTATCAAAGAGATAGACTTCCGGGAAAGTGTGGTCATCGAGGAAGAAGAAAGGGCAAGAGTTCTTGCAGAGGATCTTGCGGAAAATAAAAATCAGCTGGAAAGCAGAAAAAAAATACTTGAATCAAGATCGGCTATGCTTTCAGAAAAACAGGATGAACTGGAACAAAAGCTCAATGATACTCAGGAAGATGAAAAAAAACTCATAGAAAAAAGAAAATTACTGGTTGCGAAAATCGATAAACATTTATATAATCTCTATCTTAGAGTCTATAACTCTAAGGGCAGGCTTGCAGTTGTGCCTGCCGACGAAGGTTTTTGCGGCGGTTGTTATACGGTTCTTCCGTCACAAAAGCTTTCTGAACTAAGAAGAAGAGACTCGGTAGTGCAGTGTGACGCATGCAGCAGGATTCTGTACTACAAAGAAGAAGTTGTTCATTGAAATAAGCCGGTCGAATGGTCGCGTTCCGGTAACGGAATGAGGAAAGTCCGAACGCCACAGGGCGGGATGCCTGCTAACGGCAGGGAGCAGTGATGCTACGGAAAGTGCAACAGAAAACAAACCGCCGCATTGCGGTAAGGGTGAAAAGGTGCGGTAAGAGCGCACCGCGGCGGTCCGTAAGGATAGCCGGCTAGGCAAACCCCATCCGGCGCAAGACCAAATAAATCTTTCGTTGAGGACGGCCCGTCCGAGTGCGAAAGCACCGAAAGAAGGGTAGGTTGCGTCAGATAAATGACCATTTAAACAGAATTCGGCTTACAGACCGGCTTAAAATATATTTAATGAAGAGAGCTATTATGAAAAAGATAGCATTAATACCATACATCCTGTTCGTGTTTTACCTCACGGCACAGGTTCCTTTTCAAACGATCTATCTGGAGATCGAAAAAGTAAGGTTTGAGGGAGAAGAAGAGCATATCAGAAACTCCGATGACAACATCGATCTTTTGGATAAATACAGATCCGTTGAAAGAATATGGGTTAATGTTCCCGAGAATTCATATCTCATGATAGAAGAGCCGGATGAGGATAACTATCTGGTGGAGAAGAATGGAAGGCTTAAATTCAGAGACAGGCATTACACACTGGATTACAGTTTGAATTTCGCCTGGGATGCAACAGAAGTACCCTCAGAGCACATAGTAGATAATTATACAGCGGAAATCCCAAATTTTAAATATTTTGACTCAAGACTTGTCAGGAGAGTCATGATAACAACTCTGGACGGAGTGAGAAGGCGAGCGCATATTTATGCTTATATGCAGCTTGATCCGGTTGATGAAGATCAGACCCTTGCCTATATAAGTGAGATCGAAAGCAGTGACATGCCCGATGAATATAAAGAAATGGAGATCGCTGCTGCAAGGGAAGCTCTTGAAAGAAAAGCTGTCAGATACATTGAGTGGATATGGGTTGATGAAGACGGTAATGAGTTAAATATGTTTTTGAGAAAACATGAAATGATGCGAAATGTTAAGATCGAGTATAATGTGAGAAAGATCGAAGTTGATATAGATTTCGATAACAGTATTTTTGAAGAGACTCTTTCAAAATTCAGGATCAGAGAGGTCAGAGGTTAAAATGTTTTTTTTAATTTTAAAATACAATCAGGTAGAAATTTGGAAAAGAGGTGGGATTATCAGAAAGAGTTAGATCCTTGCAGAATTCAACAACTTGCAAAAGCATCAGGTCTGTCTGAGACAGTAGTGAGACTTTTGGCGGTCAGAGATTTGACCACTGAGTCAGATATAGATTTATTTCTTCATCCGGAAAAAGCAAAATACCACGAACCTTTTCTTCTTAAGGATATGGAGAAGGCAGTTGACAGGATAACAGAGGCGCTTGTCAACCGTGAAAGTATTCAGATATGGGGAGATTATGATGTTGACGGTATAACTTCGACCGGTCTTCTTTACCTTTTCTTTGTAAAATGGCTTGGTATCAAAGCTGACTATGTTATACCCAATAGAGAATTTGACGGATACGGACTCAGTAAAGCAGGAATAAAAGAGGCTGCTGAAAAGGGAATTAACCTTATCATAACTGTCGACTGCGGAATTACTTCAGTCAATGAAGTTGAATATGCAAAAGAATTGGGTGTGGATATTATTATTACAGATCATCATGAGCCCGATAAAGAATTGCCCAAAGCTGTCGCTATAATAGATCCTAAAAGAGAAGACTGTCCGTATCCTTTTAAACATCTGGCCGGAGTGGGAGTGGCATTTAAGCTCATTCAGGGCATTTTGTTTAAAAATGAGATGTCAATGAGTATCACTTCCGATTTTCTTGACATAGTCACGATAGGAACTGCGGCAGATATTGTTCCCTTGACCGGAGAAAACCGTAAAATAGTTTCCGAAGGCCTTAAATATCTTGAAAACTGCAAAAATGTAGGGATATCGGTGCTTCTGAAAAAACTCAATTTTTACAGAAAGAGTATAAGGGTTAGCAATATCCTTTTCGGTATTGCACCGAGGCTGAACGCAGTAGGAAGAATGGGTGATGCTGTAAGGGCAGTAAAACTCCTGTTATCCAATGATCCTGAAGAAGCTGAAGGAATTGTCGAAGAACTTGAAGTAGAGAACAGAAGAAGACGGGAATTCGATTCGGAGACCCTAAAAGAAGCAATAAGACTTGTTGAGGGCGGAGGTGAGACTTTTGATCCGGACAGGGATAAGGCCATAGTTGTAGCTAATGAAAACTGGCATGTCGGAGTTATAGGAATAGTCGCTTCCAGACTTGTTGAAAGATACTACCGGCCAAGTGTTGTAATATCCGTCAGTGACGGAATAGGAAAAGGATCCTGCAGAAGCATACCTGGTGTCAATATTTACGATGTTCTTATAGAATGCTATAAGATCAATCTTCTGGAAAAAGAGAATTTTGGAGGACACAGTTATGCGGCAGGATTTGAGATAGACAGCTCTAAAATACCTGAGTTCAGAGCTAAATTCAACGAAATACTCATCAGCAGAATACCCAAAAGAGATTTTGAACAGTCCTTAAAGATCGACTTGAAAATTGAACTTAAGGATATTGATTCGCACCTGATCGAAAATCTGAAGATGTTCGAACCTTTCGGTCCGGCCAATGAGCAGCCGATATTTTCGAGTGATAATGTTCAAGTGGAAGGCGATATAAGAATAGTGGGTAACAGGTCTGATCATAGCGGCAAAAAGCTTAAAACCAGAGACAATCACCTTAAGATGAAATTGAGACAGGGTGGGGTTGTGTTTGATGCGATAGGTTTTAATCTTGCAGGAAAATACGACCTGATAAGCGGTGTTGACCATGGTTTAAATATAGCTTACTCGATAGAAGAGAACCACTGGAACGGGAAATTATATGTCCAGCTGAAAATTGTTGATATAGTTCTATAATATCAGTCGGAGTGAAAAGTGAGTACTTCTATACCTGATCAGTTCAGGATAACCCTTTCATCATTCTATGGAAGATCATATACCGTACTAATAAGGGACGGAAAACTGCACTACCATTCAAACAGGCCCGAAAAAATGATAAAAAGGCGACCTGCGGATGAAGACTGGCAGAAGTTCTGGAAAAAAACAGTAAGTCTGAAAATATGGCTGTGGGAGAAAGAGTATCTGGACAAATCTACATCCGACGGCTCAAACTGGAGCGTGAATATTGAGATCGGTAGTCTAAAACTCAAATCTTACGGTTCAAACAAAAAACCGGAGAATTTTTCAGAGTTTCTGGATGCTCTGCGCGAACTGTTGCCCGGAATAGAGCTTATGCTGAACTAGTAATAACCTCCGGAGAGATAAAATGAGAAATCTTATACCAGAAAGAATTGCAAAGAACTTTGAAAAAGGCAAATATTCAGATAAGTTCAAATGCTTTTCCATGTTTGTCGATATCTCAGGTTTTACCAGCACTACCGAAGCTCTGATGAGACACGGCCAGGAGGGTGCTGAAGTTTTATCTGATATTCTGAAATATTTGTTCGAAGAAACAGTTAGAGCTGTATATGAAAGAGGAGGTTATGTAACCAAATTTGCGGGCGATGCTTTTACTGCTATTTTTGAGCCTGCGGGGTCTGATGAACAGACAGCTCTGAATGTTTTGGAAGCAGCCCTGATAACCAACATGTTTTTTGCGAAAAATAAAACATTCAGATCAAAGTACGGAGATTTCGAGTTTGGCGTAAAGATCGGACTCGGTTACGGAGAGTGTTATTGCGGAATAGCAGGAAAGGGTTTAGAAAAAACATATTATTTCAGCGGTTCCGCAGTAGATATTTGCGCTAAAGCTGAACATAATGCATCTAAAGGTCAGATCTGGGCTTCAGAAAATTTTTACCGGTTTGTCGAAAATGTTGTAAAAGAGACCGGAAGAAATAATCTTTACGGAATGGAATTTTTCAAAATAGGGAAATGTTCAGAGTTCAATACGGAAATCAGTGACTATGAGTTTGAGGGTTACCGACCAGAAACATTATATGCTCTGGCGGGCGAGTCTGAATCCGAATTTCCCATCGGCGAGTTCAGGGATATCGTTTCCGTATTCATATCTTTTAAAGGAGAGGTTGACCTGAATGAACTTATGACGAAAGTATATGAGATAAGGTCCATTTACGGCGGATCACACCCGGTACTTGATTTTGGTGACAAGGGGGGAAATATACTTTTCTTTACAGGTGCGCCGATTTCATACGAAAATAACGGAGCCAGAGCATTAAATTTTGTTAATGACCTTTTTGAATGGTCAGACAAGACAGACGGCCTGCAAATAAGGGCAGGTCTGGCAAAAGGTGTTGTTTACTGCGGCTTCAACGGTTCAGAACTGAGGAATGAGTTTACCTGCCTGGGAAACACAGTGAATCAGAGTGCAAGATTCATGATGAAAGCTGACTGGGGGCAAATATACACAGATCATGAACTGTCAAAATGTTCTGAATTTAGATTTGCCTGCCTCGGGGAAATGGCCTACAAAGGCAGGGAAAAGGGCATAGCTACCTTCAGAATGGACGGGAAACTTGAGTTAAAAGATGTTTTCTTCAAAGGTGAATTCGTTGGCAGAACTGTCGAAAAGAAAAGACTTAAGAGCTTTTTGTCGCCGCTTATTTCAAAATCGAACTGCGGTGTACTTTATCAGGATGGTGACGCGGGATCAGGAAAATCAAGGCTGGCAAATCAGGTTAGGCAGGAGATCACATCCCGGAGCGTTAAAGAAAGGCAAAATGTTGAATGGTTATACTTCGTATGCGACGATATAATAAAAACGCCTTACAACCCGCTGAAGTATTTTCTCAACAGATATTTTGATCTTAAAGGCGACGATCTGAAGGCAAATCGTGAAAAGATCAGAAAAAAAATTCCTGCTGAAATGATCGCACATTCGGAATACATATCATTTTTTCTTGATATGGGATCGGAAAGTAAAGACATACTGGATCAGGACCCTGTGGAAAGGCAGAATTCCGTGATACTTTCCCTCATACTGTTTTTTAAAAGTCTGAATAACAACAGATCTGTCATTTACGAGATCGATAATGCATCTTTTGCTGATGATCTTTCAATTGATTTTTTTAAGAGACTTTCTGTTGAGCTGAAAAAACACCCTGCCGCATTTATTTTTAACTGCCGGTATAAAGATAATGGGGAAAACTACGATTTCGGTTTCATAAAACAGAAAAGACTAAAGATCAAATCTTTAAAAGCATCAGATTTTAAAGAGCTTGTAAAAAACAGGCTGGGAGTAAGATCTGTGCCTGTTGAAACAATTGAACTGATAGCAGAAAAGAGTTTCAGGAATCCGTTTTATGCAGAACAGGTCATTATGTATGTTAAAGAAAAGCATCTGCTGGACTCAAAACTGAAAATAGTTTCAGGTAAAGAGATCCCCAACGGAATAAATCAGATAATGATAGCGAGAGTTGACAAACTTGATGCGGTTCAGAAAGAAATAGTCAAAACGGCATCCGTTCTCGGAAATGAGGTAGATGTTGATATTCTGGCCGAGTTGCTTGGCGGCGGACACGGCATTTTAAAAGATCATTTGAATACTCTGGAATCAGAAGATATTTTAATAAAATTCAATGAGTATAGTTATTTGTTTAAATATTCAGCACTTCGCGAAGCAGTTTACGGAATGCAGCTAAAAAAGATTTTAAGAGAACTGCACAACAGGGCAGGTTCTGCCATTGAATATTTGCATCCTGAGAATCCGGAAAAATATCTTTCTGTACTTGCATTTCATTTTGATAATGCTGAAAACACGGACAAAGCACTTGAGTATCATAAAAAGGCCGGATATAAACTCAAGGAAAAATATGAGAACAGGTCAGCTTCGGAACATTTTGAGAGATGGGATATTATCGCAAAGGATCATCTGAAAAATGACCTGTATGACAACAAAATGACATCCTCGATTATCGAGATAGGCCTGATCAGGTTTTATTTTTCTTTTTCCATATTTCATGATATTGAAAGGAGTAATAAGATCATAGATGATCTGCTCGGGTATGGCGAGAGAACAACAAAGATCACCGACAAAGCTCAGATAATGATGGATTATGCAAATTTTCTCAATTACAAAGGAAAAGTGTCAGAGGCCGAGAAGTACTATAATGATGCGAAAGAGATTTATATTAGTGCACATGATTATCATAAATTAGCTCTCATAAATCTGAGCCTGGGAAAGAACCGCATGGCATCCGGTGAGGCTGATAAAGCTCTTGAACTGTACGACCATGCACTCAAGAACGCTTCAATGGTAGAGAATCCATTGAAAAGTGCGAAAGTGGAGTCTTCAATTTACGGAGATATGGGCATAATCTATGACTACTCGGGCGATTTTCCGAAAGCGCTGGAGTATTACGGGAAACAATTGTCAATATGCGAAAAATATGGTTTTAAGATGGAGATGGCGACGGTAATAGGAAATATAGGGGTTGTCTATCACCTTACCGGTGATCTCGACAAGGCTGCTTCCTGCTATGAAAAGAAGCTCAAGTTAAGTACCGAACTGGGAAAAAGAAACGAAATAGCTCTTGCCCTTAACAATATCGGTTATCTTTATAAAGACAAGGGTAATTATTCCAAAGCGCTCAGATACTTCCAGAAAAGCAGAAGTATAAGCAGAGAACTAATGGATAACGCTTCTGTTGCCAATGTGAGTGTAAATATCGGCCATGTATATAAACTCATGAACGATGGCGTTAAGTCCGAAAAAGAGTATCTTAAAGGTATTGAAATATCCGAAAAATACAGTTATAAATCTGTTTTGGCCGAAGGTATGGTGGAACTGGCCGATCTATATTTATTATTAAAAAGACCCGATGAAGCATTAAATTATGCCGATAAAGGATATATGATCTCAAAGAGCATCGGACTTGGGGAATATATCTCAAAGGGAGAGGATCTGATAAAAAAGATCAAAATAAATCAAAAATTGTAATACATATCACAGTTTTTTCAGTTATATTATATTAAATTGCTTTAAGTTTAAGTAATTTAAGAAAATCGGAGGTTCTGTGAAAATATCAAAATTCCTGGCTAAAGCAGCTTTGATCGCAGCTTTTGTTGTGCCTGTTTTACATTCGGAAACACTTTTTCAGGTAAAGGACAGTCAGGACAGAGTCGTACTTGATGTATCAACTGACGGACTGAGGGTTTATAACGAGGGCGATCTTCTCATGGAGATAAGTTCATCGGATATCAGGGCGTTCATTGATAACGATCCACAAAAAGGTTTGGCGAGATCGTTTAGTGTTACCACATCTTCGAATCAGAAGGGAGATACAAATGTACTTGAAGTAACAACTCAGGACGCGAAAATGCGGGAGGGTACGGATGGAGATCAATACACAGTATTCAGTCCGGAAAATATATTTCTTGGACTGAATGCAGGAGTTTCCAACACAGATGGAACATCAAATGTTTTTCTTGGAAATAACAGCGGTTTTTCCAACTCGCTGGGAGGAAATAATATATTTATCGGAACAGAAAGCGGGCATAATTCGACCAACACTTTTCAGAATACATTTGTAGGTCACAGAAGCGGTTATTCGCTTACAGGAGCTTCCAGTACAGTCGTAGGATCTTTTGCAGGAGAGAATGCCGGAGGTTCAAATAATACTTTTGTCGGTAGAAGTTCAGGAAGAGATGCAACAGGAGGAAATAACACTTTTTTCGGACAGGGATCAGGAGCAAGCGTGGGAAGAATTAATACAGGAAGATTTAACACTTATATAGGTGAGAATTCAGGTTCTTTCACTACAAGTGGAAATAATAATGTTGCTCTCGGTTATTGGGCAGGCTATCTTAATCTCGAAGGCGAGAATAATGTCATGATCGGATATCATTCAGGAAGGGGAAGCGGGCAGTATTCGGGATCGAACAACATATACATAGGTTATGAATCAGGAAGGAACAGCAACTCGGCAACCGGCAATGTATTCATAGGTTATCAGGCAGGAAGAGAAGAAACTCTTTCTAATAAACTTTATATTGCAAATTCCAGCACATCAACACCCTTAATAAAGGGAACATTTCCGAATACGGACTTGGAATTCAGAGCTACCAACATAAACCTTATCGGAAAAGTTAATGCTACAGTTCTTGGTTCAGGATCAGGAGCAAATCTGCACATTACATCAGGAAATGAAATAGTAAAACAAACCTCAAGCAGAAAGTATAAAAAAGATATTGAAGAACTATTCTTTGATATTTCAAAATTCATGAAATTGCGCCCAGTGAGTTTTAAATGGAACGAAAAAAGCTCAACTGAAAATAAAGAGGATTACGGACTTATAGCCGAAGAAGTTGAAAAGATCGATCCTCAGTTGGCAATATATGATGGGGAAGGGGATATCGAAGGTGTAGATTATCAGAAAGTAAATATCATGCTTCTTAAAGTAGTTCAGGATCAGCAGAATAAAATTGATGAACTTGAGAAACAAAATAATATGATAATTAGAGAACTGAGCTTAATCAAACAATCACTTAAGTTGGAATAAGAGGAGAACAAAATGAAGAAGTATGCAGTTTTAATCATGGTAGCAGTTTTTTTACTGACCGCCGAAACGCTTTTTCAAGTGAAGGACAGTCAGGACAGAGTAGTTCTTGATGTGTCAACTGACGGACTGAGGGTCTATAATGAAGGCGATCTTTTGATGGAGATAAGTTCATCGGATATTAGAGCTTTCATTGACAACGATCCGTCAAAAGGTTTAGCAAGATCTTTCAGTGTTACGACCTCATCTAATCAGAAGGGAGATACCAATGTACTCGAAGTAACCACGGATGCCACCCAAATGCGAGAGGGTGATGAGGGACAGCAATATACGGATTTTAGTCCTGAAAATATCTTTCTCGGATTAAACGCAGGCAAAAACACTGACTACGATCCTGGATTGCCGGGTAAGAATTATATCATAATCGGAAACGAGGCGGGGGCAAATGTAAGAGGTGGAGTCAGGAATATATACATAGGACATGAAACGGGATACGGATACGGTTATGGCAATCCTGAACCTTCGCACGGTGGTGAGGACAATATTTTCATTGGATATAGAGCAGGTTACAAGAACTGGGTTTCTGTAAGGCAAATGTTTATCGGTACCGAAGCCGGTACAAATCAAACTGGAGGTTCTCATAATACCTACATAGGAACTTCGGCCGGTATGAGAGGTGTAAATGGCAGTCATAATCTATTTCTTGGGGCAAATGCGGGTTGGAGAAATATCAGCGGTTCAAATAATACCTATATTGGAACGGGCAGTGGTTCGGGAAGCCAGGATTATAGCGTAAACTACAATACTTTTATTGGTCAGGGGTCAGGA